>NZ_WWIC01000152.1:0-53904 GCF_009872555.1 Streptomyces sp. SID5643 | reverse complement strand
ATGGGCGACAACATCTGGCTCGGCGACCGGGACGCGGTGCGCACGCCGATGCAGTGGACGCCCGACCGCAACGCAGGCTTCTCCTCGTGCGACCCGGGACGGCTGTTCCTGCCCACGATCATGGACCCGGTCTACGGCTACCAGGTCACGAGCGTCGAGGCGTCCATGGCGTCGCCGTCGTCGCTGCTGCACTGGACCCGCCGCATGATCGAGATCCGCAAGCAGAACCCCGCCTTCGGACTCGGCTCGTACACCGAGCTGCCGTCGACGAACCCGGCGGTGCTGGCGTTCCTGCGCGAGTACGAGGACGACCTGGTGCTGTGCGTGAACAACTTCTCGCGCTTCGCTCAGCCCACGGAGCTGGACCTGAGCGCCTTCGAGGGGCGGCACCCGGTGGAGCTCTTCGGCGGGGTCCGCTTCCCGGCGATCGGCGAGCTGCCGTACCTGCTGACCCTCGGGGGGCACGGGTTCTACTGGTTCAGGCTCCGCAAGGAGACCATGTGAGGCCTGAAAAGGCCTGTTGAGGCCCGATCCGCGGGACGGGCGGCAAACCCCCGCGGCGGGGCGTTTCCTCCGCCCCGCCGGGGGCACGCATCAGTAACACCCCGCCCCCGCCCGCGTGAGCCGGAGGGGCGCCGTCCGGAGCCGGCCGCAGGCGCCGGAGGCGCACCGAGAATGGGTGAAAGGACGCGACGCCATGTCGGAAGCCGTCACACGCACCGTCACCACCCCGCCCGGCCTCCTTGCCTCCCTCGATCCACTGCTGCGGGAATGGCTGCCACGGCAGCGCTGGTTCGCGGGCAAGGGACGGCCGGTCACCGGGTTCACGCTCGTCGAGGCCACCGAGCTCCTTCCGGCCACGTCCAAGCTGGGCCTGTACCACCTGCTCGTCCGCGCCCATCAGCCCGTCGTGCCGTCCCACGGGGCGCCCGGTCACCCCGGCGACTGCTACCAGCTGCTGATAGGCGTGCGCGAGGCGCTGCCGCCTCGGCTGGCGCCCGCGCTGATCGGACACGTGCCGACCGGACCGCTGGCCGGCCGGACGGTCTACGACGCCCTGCACGACACCAGGCCCGCCGAGCTGCTCCTGGAGGCACTGCGCACCCGGTCCCGGATCGGCAGGCTGCGCTTCGACCGGGACCCCGGCCAGGACATCCGCTCGGGTCTGGTGCCGCGGGTGGTGACCGCCGAGCAGTCCAACTCGTCGATCGTCTACGGAGATACGTTCATCCTGAAGCTGCTTCGCCGGATCGTGCCCGGGGTCAATCCCGACCTGGAACTGCCGCTCGCGCTGGCCCGCGAGGCCTGCCCCCGGGTGCCCGCGCCGACGGCCTGGATGGTCGCGGACATCGCCCCCACGGCGGACCCGGTCGTCCCGTCGGGCCCGGCGGACCTCGCCGCCCAGCCGTACGTCCTGGGCGTGCTCCAGCCCTTCCTGCAAGGCGCCTCCGACGGCTGGGAACTGGCGCTGCGCGAGCTGGCCAAGGGCGAGGACTTCAGCGCCGAGGCGCGGGCTCTCGGCCGGGCCACCGCCGAGGTGCACACCGCGCTGGCCCGCGCGTTGCCGACCGTCACCCTCGGTCACACGCAGCTCCGGGTCATGGTCGACGGCATGATCGAGCGGCTGGACGCGGCCGTCCAGGCGGTACCCGCGCTGCGGCCCTACGCCGGCGGGCTGCGGTCCGCGTTCACGGCGCTGGGCGATCTGGCCGCCGAGGGCCGCACCTGGACCGCGCAGCGGGTGCACGGCGATCTGCACCTCGGCCAGTGCCTGCGCTCGCCGTCCGGCGAGTGGTGGCTGATCGACTTCGAGGGCGAGCCGGCCCGGCCGCTGGCCGAGCGGCGCATGCCGCAGCCGGCCGTGCGGGACGTCGCCGGCATGCTGCGGTCCTTCGACTACGCGGCCCGCTCCGCCGACCCGCCCCAGGCGGACTGGGCCGAGACCTGCCGCGCCGCGTACTGCTCCGGCTACGCGGAGGCCTCCGGCCGTGATCCGCGCACCGACCCGGTGCTGCTGCGGGCCTACGAGACGGACAAGGCGATCTACGAGGTGGTGTACGAGGCCCGGCACCGCCCCGACTGGCTGCCGGTGCCCCTGGCCGCCATAGACCGGCTCGCCTCGACCGGCCACCTGACCTGACCGACCACCCCTCGTCCTGGAGGCTCCGCCCGTGACCCCCCGCCCTGAGTCCAGCGGTTCGCGTCCCAAGGGGACCGCCGGGGAGAAGATCCCCGAGCAGCCCACGGCCGCCCAGCAGAAGAGCGCCGCGAAGAAGACGGCGGTGCCCAAACAGGCAGCGGCGAAGAAGGCGGCCCCCGCGAAGGCGACCGCCAAGAAGGCCGCAGCCGGCAGGACCACCGTCGGCAAGACGGTGGCCAAGAAGACGGCGGCGAAGAAGGCCGCAGCCGGGAAGACGGCGGTTGAGCGGCCCGCGGCCGAGACGGCGACGGCGAAGAAGGCCGCCGCGAAGAAGACGGCCGCCAAGAAGTCGGCCGCGAAGAAGTCGGCCGCCAAGAAGGCCACGACGGTCAAGGCGACGGCGGCCAAGACCACTGCCGTGAAGACCGCCGCCTCGAAGCCCACGACCGCGGACACCGTCGCCGGCAAGGCGGCCGCCGCGAAGTCCCCCGCGGCGAAGAACACCGCGAAGAAGGCTCCGGCCAAGAAGGCCGGCACCGTCAAGAGCGCCGCTGCCACGACCACGGCCGCCAAGAGCCCGGCGAAGAAGACCACCGCCGGCAAGGCGGTCGCGAAGAAGAGCGCGGTCAAGAAGGCCCCGGCCCGGAAGGCTCCCGCCGCACAGGCGCCCGCCTTGGAGGCCGCTTCCGCGCAGGTCGTACCGCCGGAGATGGAGGTCGCCGTCTCCCCCGCCGTCGACGCGGCGGACCGGGAGCGGCTGCTCGGCGGCACGCACCACGACCCGCACTCCGTGCTCGGCGCGCACCCGGTGCCCGGCGGCATCGCCTTCCGGGCGTTCCGGCCGTACGCCCTGGCGGTGACCGTCGTCGCCGGGGAGCTGCGGGCCGAGCTGCACGACGACGGGGAGGGGTTCTTCTCCGGCCTGCTGCCGCTGCGGGAGATCCCCGCGTACCGGCTGGTCGTGGAGTACGAGGGGACGGTCCTGGAGACCGAGGACGCGTACCGCTTCCTGCCCACACTGGGCGACCTCGACCTGCACCTGATCGGCGAGGGCCGGCACGAGGAGCTGTGGACGGCGCTGGGCGCGCACCCGATGACCCACGAGGGCGTGACCGGCACCCGGTTCGCGGTGTGGGCACCGAACGCGCGCGGCGTGCGCGTGGCCGGCACCTTCAACTTCTGGGACGGGACCGGGCACGTCATGCGGTCGCTCGGCTCGTCCGGGGTGTGGGAGCTGTTCCTGCCGGACGTCGGTGAGGGCGAGCTGTACAAGTTCGAGATCACCCGCCCCGACGGTTCGAGGACGCTGCGCGCCGACCCGCTGGCCCGCCGCACCGAGGTGCCGCCCGCGACCTCGTCGGTCATCACGTCCTCGGCGTACGAGTGGGGCGACGCCGAGTGGCTGGCCCGGCGCGCCGAGGCCCCGGCGCACGAGGCGCCGTTCTCGGTGTACGAGGTCCATCTGGCGTCCTGGCGGCCCGGGCTGACGTATCGGCAACTGGCCGAGCAGCTCCCGGCGTACGTGAAGAACCTGGGGTTCACGCACGTCGAGCTGATGCCGGTCGCGGAGCATCCGTTCGGCGGCTCCTGGGGCTACCAGGTGACCGGCTTCTACGCGCCGACGGCCCGGCTGGGCACGCCGGACGACTTCCGGTACCTGGTCGACAAGCTGCACCAGGCCGGCATCGGCGTCCTCATGGACTGGGTGCCGGCGCACTTCCCGCGCGACGCGTGGGCGCTGGCCGAGTTCGACGGCCGCCCGCTGTACGAGCACGAGGATCCGCTGCGCGCCGCGCACCCCGACTGGGGCACGCTGGAGTTCGACTTCGGTCGCAACGAGGTGCGCAACTTCCTCGTCGCCAACGCGGTGTACTGGTGCGAGGAGTTCCACATCGACGGCCTGCGCGTGGACGCCGTCGCCTCGATGCTCTACCTCGACTACTCGCGCGAGCCGGGCCAGTGGACGCCCAACGAGCACGGCGGCCGGGAGAACCTCGACGCGGTGGCGTTCTTGCAGGAGATGAACGCGACGGTGTACCGCAGGGTGCCCGGCGTGGTCACGATCGCCGAGGAGTCCACCGCCTGGGACGGGGTCACCCGCGCCACCCACCACAAGGGCCCGAGCGGCTTCGGCGGGCTGGGGTTCGGGCTGAAGTGGAACATGGGCTGGATGCACGACTCGTTGCAGTACATGAGCCACGAGCCGGTGCACCGCAAGTACCACCACGGGGAGATGACCTTCTCGATGGTGTACGCGTACAGCGAGAACTACGTGCTGCCGATCTCCCATGACGAGGTCGTGCACGGCAAGCGGTCCCTGGTGTCGAAGATGCCGGGCGACTGGTGGCAGCAGCGCGCCGGGGTGCGGGCCTACCTCGGCTTCATGTGGGCCCACCCGGGCAAGCAACTGCTGTTCATGGGGCAGGAGTTCGCCCAGGGCGCCGAGTGGTCCGAGGCGCACGGCCCCGACTGGTGGCTGCTGGACCCGGGGTACGGGGCGGAGGCCGACCACCGGGGCGTGCGTGACCTGGTCCGCGACCTGAACACCGTCTACCGGGCGACCCCGGCGCTGTGGCGACTGGACACGGACCCGGCCGGCTTCGAGTGGATCGTCGGGGACGCCGCCGACGACAACGTCCTCGCGTTCCTGCGGCTGGACCCGGAGGGCGTGCCGGTCCTGGCGGTGTCCAACTTCGCGCCGGTCACCCGCCAGGACTACCGCCTGGGCGTCCCCGAGGACGTGCCCGCCTGGCACGAGGCCGTCAACACCGACGCGGCCCGCTACGGCGGCAGCGACGTCACCCACCCCGACCCGGTCAAACCGGAGCCCCAGCCCTGGCACGGCCGCCCGGCGAGCATCCGCCTGACCCTGCCGCCGCTGGCGACGGTGTGGCTGCGGCCGGCGTAGGGGGCCCGGACCCCCTGTGACGCGGCTGTGACCGGAGGAGTGGCCTCCACCACAGCCCGGCCGGTCCGGCCCTGGTGGGGTGGTCGCATGGATGTCCATGCCGTTCACCGCGCCGGTCCGGCCGTGCTGACGGGCTGCACGGTCTCGGTGGCCCGTGCGGGCGGTGCGCTCCTCCTGCGGGCCCGCAGGACGGCCGCCGCGTCATGACGCTGCTGCCGGTCTTCGCCGGGCTGGTGGTCGCGGTGGTCGCGGTGCGCGGCTTGCTGACCCATCCGCGGCTGCCGCTGTGGGTGCGCACCTCGGTCTTCTGGACGGTCCCGCTCTCCGCCCTCACCTGGGCCTCCATCATGGCCGCGGACGAGCCCGTGCTGTTCCCGGACACGGCTCCCTGCCCCAGGGAGCCGTACCAGGAGGGCGTCATCGGCGGGGGAAAGGTGGTGGGCGTCTCCACCGCCTTCCCCCCGCGCGCCTACTGCCGGTGGGAGGACGGCACCGTCCACGAGCTCACGCCCGGCGCCGAGTTCCTGTTCTGGGTCCTCTTCGCCCTGTCGGTCGTACCGCTCGGCGCCGGGCTGTGGCATGCGCTGCGGGATCCCACGTCACAGGTGCACTGAACGCGTTCCGCGCCCTACCCGAGCGCCTGTGCCAGGGGGGCGGGCAACGGCCCCGTGTGCAGCACGCCCAGCCGCTGGGTGGCCCGGGTCAGGGCCACGTACAGGTCGCTGGTGCCGTAGCGGCCGGGCTCGACCACGAGGACGGAGTCGAACTCCAGGCCCTTGGCCTGGCGCGGGTCGAGCAGGACGACCGTCCGGGTGAGGTCGGGTTCGGCGTCCGCCGTGACGCCGTCCAGCCGTGCCGCGAGGGAGCGGTGGAGGTCGCGCGGGGCGATCACCGCGAGCCGGCCCTCGGCGGGGGTGAGTTCCCCGACTGCCTTGGCGACGGCGCCGGGCAGGTCGTCGGTGGCGCGGGCCCAGGGGCGTACGCCTGTGGAGCGGACCGAGCTGGGCGGTTCGAACCCCGGCTGCTCGGCGCGCACCACGGCCGCCGCGACGTCCATGATCTCGGCCGGTGTGCGGTAGTTGACGCCCAGCCGGGTGTGCTCCCAGCGGTTCTCGACATACGGGGAGAGGATGTCCGACCAGGAGCCGACCCCGGCCGCCTCCGCCGTCTGGGCCGGGTCGCCGACCAGGGTCATCGATCGGGTCGGGCTGCGCCGCATCAGCAGCCGCCACGCCATCGGCGACAGCTCCTGCGCCTCGTCGACGATGATGTGCCCGAACGCCCAGGTGCGGTCGGCGGCGGCACGTTCGGCGGCGCTGCGGTGGTCGTCCTCCTCGTGCCGCTCGGCGAACCGCTCGGCGTCGATGATGTCGTGCGCCGACAGCACCTCGGAGCTCTCGGGGTCGTCCTCCTCCTTGTCCTCGAACTCGTAGGTGCGGGACGCGTAGGACACGTCGAGCACGCCCTGGGCGTACGCGATCTGCCGCTGCCGCTCGCGCTCCGCGCGGTCGCGGGCCAGCCGGTCGTCGTCGCCGAGGAGTTCGGCGGCCTCGTCGAGCAGCGGCACGTCCGCGACCGTCCAGCGCCGGGTCACCGGGCGGCGTACGGCGTCGGCGTCCTCGGCGGGCAGGAACTCCTCCGGCGCGGCGAGGAAGTCCGCGACGAGCCGCTGCGGGGTCAGCAGTGGCCACAGCCGGTCGACGGCCGACCACACTTCGGGGTTCTCGGCGAGGTCGTCGCGGATCTGGGTGATGTCGCTGGGGTCGAGCAGGCTGGACCCGTCGAAGGGGTCGGTGCCGATCCGCTCGGCGTACAGGTCGGTGAGGGCGTTGAGGATGTGGCCCTCGAAGTGCTCGCGGGCGGCGTTGTGCGGCAGCTTGGCGGCGCGGGTGCGTTCGCGGGCGACGTTGACCAGGCCGTCGTCGAGCATGAGGACCTCACGGTCGTGCTCGACGGTGATCACCGGGTCGGGCAGCGCCTGCCTGCTGCGCACGACCTCGGCCAGCACGTCGGCCATGCCGGCCCGGCCCTTCACGGCGGCGGCCTCGGGCGTGTCGGTCGCGGTCGCCTTCACACCGGGGAACAGCTCGCCGACGGTCGCGAGGAGGACCCCCGTCTCGCCCAGGGAGGGCAGCACCTCGCCGATGTAACCGAGGAACGCCGGGTTGGGACCGACGATCAGCACGGCCCGCTTGGCAAGCAGTTCCCGGTGCTCGTAGAGCAGGTAGGCGGCGCGGTGCAGGGCGACGGCCGTCTTGCCGGTGCCCGGGCCACCCTCCACCACCATGACGCCGCGGTGCGGGGCGCGGATGATGCGGTCCTGGTCGGCCTGGATGGTCTGCACGATGTCGCCCATGCGGCCGGTGCGTGCGGAGTTGAGGGCGGCGAGCAGTACGGCGTCGCCCGTCGGGTCCTCGTGTCCGGTGCGGGTCTCGTCGCCGAGGTCGAGGATCTCGTCGTGCAGGTGGGTGACCGTACGGCCCTCGGTGGCGATGTGCCGGCGGCGCCTGAGGCCCATCGGGGTGTGGCCGGTGGCCAGGTAGAAGGGGCGGGCGACATCGGCCCGCCAGTCGATGAGGACCGGGGTGCGTTCGGCGTCGTCGGTGCGCAGGCCGATGCGGCCGATGCGGTGGGTGACGCCCGAGGTGAGGTCGATGCGGCCGAAGCACAGGGAGCCGTCCACCGCGTTCAGCGCGGCGAGCAGCCCGGAGCGCTCGGCCACGAGGATGTCCCGCTCCAGTCTGGCCTGCATGGGGGTGTTGCCCTGCGCGAGCGCGTCCGTGACGGAGGACTCGGCGTCGCCGCGCAGCGCGTCGACACGCGCGTACAACCCGTCGATGAATTCCTGTTCCTGCCGCAATTCATCGTCCGGAAATTCGGTGTTTGACAATTCCGCTCCCGCCCGGATATACTGTGCTCACTGAACTTCACACGGCTTCAATCCACTTGAAGTCGCGAACAAACAAATATACGCAAGGAAATCCCCCGAGCGCAATTGCTCGGGGGATTTCCTGTTGTCCGGGCGGGTCGCCTGGATCACGTCCGCGAGCTCCTCCAGCAGCTTCCGCTTGGCCCGCGCCCCCACCATGGCCTTCGCGGGCTCGCCACCGCGGAACACCATGAACGTCGGCATCGGCAGCACCTTGCAGGCGTTGGTCGTCGCCGGCGAGCGACGCCGGGCAGGAGTCGCCCTCGGGGTGCCCGGCGCGCAGGCACTCCGCGAAGGGCCCGCGTCTCCTCCGGGCCGAACCCGAAGAGCGTCCGCGTCGTGGTCCCGGCCCGGTGCGGCCGGCTCGCCGATTCGCAGGTGCTCGAACCTAAGCCTTGACCCCGGCGTCAAGGCAACAGCGGTTTCCGCTCCACCGGGGAGGTCAGCACGATCGAGGTCGTGGTGCGGCCCAGCGCGGAGACGGCCTCCAGGACGTCCTCCAGATGGACGGTGTCCCGGACGGCGACCTTGAGGATCCAGCAGTCCTCCCCGACCACGTGGTGCACCTCGGTGATCTCGGGGCGTTCGATCAGCTCCAGCGTCCTCGGGTGCTTCAGGTTGTAACCGCCGTGCGGGTCGACGCGGACGAACGCCTGGATGCCGTAGCCGAGCCGGGCCGGCACGACGTGGGCTCCGTAGCCGCTGATCACGCCCGCCGCCTCCAGCCGCCGCACCCGCTCGGTGACGGCCGCGGGGCTGAGCCGGACCCGGCGGCCCAGCTCGCTGAGCTTGATCCGGCCCTCGGTCTGGAGCAGGTGCAGGATCTGCCGGTCCAGCGCATCGAAGGCCACCGATGTTTCGTCGGCGGCGGTCCGCAGATGCCGTGGTTCTTTCGGTGCGGCGGCCTGAACTCCCATGGTTCCCCCTTCAGGGCGTGGATGTACGCCGGGAGAATTATGGCCATGGAAAAGGCCCTGGAAGTACTGGTCATCGGCGGCAACCGTTACGTCGGAAAGCGTCTCATCGCGCGGCTCCTCGCCGAAGGCCACCGTGTCACCGTGCTGAACCGAGGGTCCTCCCCGCCGCCCCCCGGTGTGGAGCACCTGCGCGCCGACCGGGACGACGAACGGTCACTGACCGACGCGCTCGGCTCCCGCGTCTTCGACGTCGTCGTCGACCAGGTCTGCTACACCCCGCGCCAGGCCGCGATCGCCCGCCGCGTCTTCACCGGACGCACCCGGCGCTATGTGATGACCTCCACGGTCGAGGTGTACGAGTACGAGGACTCCGCCGCCCTGGTCCGGGAAGAGGCCGTCGACCCGTCCACCGTCCCGGTCGACGCCGGGCTGCCCTGGGAGGATCCCGCGTTCCTGGAGGCCCACTACGGGGAGGGCAAGCGGCAGGCGGAGGCGGTCCTCGCGACCGGACCGGGGTTCGCGTCCACGGTGGTGCGGGTGGCCCATGTGCTGGGCGGGGACGACGACTTCACGGGCCGGCTGGCCCACTACGCCGAGCGGATACGCGCCGGCGAGCCGATCGCCGTGCCGACGGTGAACCGGCCGGCCACGTACGTGTACGTCGAGGAGATCGCCCGCTTCCTGGCCTGGGCGGCGGGCGAGGACTTCACCGGGCCGGTGAACGCCGCCTCCTCCGGGACTCTGAGCACGGAGGAGCTGTGCGCGGCGGTGTCCGCTCATGTCCCGGGCGGCCGGACCGAGTTCCGGCCGGTCGAGGTCGGCGAGGTCTCGCCGTTCTCCTTCCGCCGCTCCTACGGCATGGACAACGCCCGGGCCGCCCGGCTCGGCTTCACCTTCGGCGAGGCCCGGCAGTGGCTGCCGCGTGCCGTCGCGGAGACGCTCGGGAAGGGCGACTGACGTGCGCTACAGGACTCTCGGCGGGCTACGGGTGAGTGCGATCGGGCTGGGCGCGATGCCGCTGTCCATCGAGGGACGGCCGGACGAGGAGGGTGCCGTGGCCACCGTGCACGCCGCGCTCGACGCGGGGGTGACCCTCCTGGACACGGCCGACTCGTATCACCTGCCGGGCGCGGAGCCCGGGCACAACGAACGTCTGGTGGCCCGGGCGCTGGCCGCCTATGGCGGTGACACCTCAGGTGTCCTGGTGGCGACGAAGGGCGGCCGCGGCCGCCCGGCGGGCACCGACTGGACGGTGAACGGCCACCCGCAGCACCTCAGGGCCGCCGCCGAGGCCTCACGCAAGCGGCTGGGCGTCGAGGCGATCGGCCTCTACCAACTGCACAAGCCCGACCCCGCCGTGCCCTTCGAGGAGTCGGTCGGCGCGCTGCGCGACCTGCTCGACGCGGGCACGATCCGGCTGGCGGGTGTGTCCAACGCGGACGCGGACCAGATCCGCCGGGCGCACGACATCCTCGGCGACCGGCTGGTGTCGGTGCAGAACCGGTACTCCCCTGCCGTCCGGGACAGTGAGCCGGAACTGCGGCTGTGCGGGGAACTGGGGCTGGCGTTCCTGCCGTGGAGCCCGCTGGGCGGGCTGGCCCGCAGCTCCCTGGACGGGCCGTCGCGCACGGAAGGGCAGCAGCGCTTCGCCGCCTTCCACGCGGTGGCGGCGGAGCGCGGGGTCAGTCCCCAGCAGGTCGGACTGGCCTGGCTGCTGGCCCGGTCCCCGGTGGTTGTGCCGATCCCGGGGGCGAGCCGGCCGCGGACGATCAGGGACTCGGCAGCCGCGGCGGACCTGCTGCTCGCCCCGGAGGAGCGGGCCCGCCTGGACGAGTCCGCCGGCCTGGTTCGCGCCTAGACCGTGTCCGCACCGTCCCGTCGTCCGCCCGGGAGGCGGGGCCCATGGTGTCCGGTGCGGCGAGAGTGGTGTGCCGACGCCGTGGGGCAGGCGGGATGTGCGGATACGGCCCAGGGGGTCTCGGCACAGGCCGGCTGCCGCCGTGCGGGGCCGCTCGTCCGGCCCGCCGGACGCGTCGCCCGGGCCGCGATCGCCCGGGCCGCCCGGCTGCCGGCCGCGACCTGAGCGTCGGGGAGGGTCAGGGCGGGCCTGTCGATCGGTCACGCCATGGACGCCTGGGGTCCGGCACACGCGTCCGCCGCATCGTCGCCGACCGCATCGTCGCCGACCGCCGGGACTCCCGAACTCCGGGCTCCGGGGCTTCCGGATTCCGGGACACCGAGACACTGGGGCTCCGAGGCTCCCGGACTCCGGGGCTCTAGGACTCCGGGACTCCGGGACTCCGGGACCCGAAGCTCCGTGACTCCGAGGCTCCGGAGCCCCGCACGGCAAACGTGCCGCGCGGAACGTGCCGTTGCCGGGACGCCCTGCGCGGTTCCCGCACTGCTCCAGGCCGCTGGAGGCACCGGCCGACCCCGGGACACTCTCGGGGCGGACCACACCCCCGGCCGGGCAGGTCCCCCGAGGCGGGCCATGCCTCCCAGGCACGCCACGCCTCCGAGGGGGCCACGCCTGCCAGCCGGGCGCCCCTCCCGCCTGAGTCATCCGACGCACGGGCACTCCCGGCCCCGGGCCCCGGGCCCCAGGTCCCGGCCCCCGGGCACTCCCGCCCCGGGCGCGTGCGTGGCGCCTGCCGCCCTTCGGCGGAGGCGCCACTCCCGCAACCGGCCCTAGCGGGTCCCGGCCGACTCCAGCTCCTTGTCCTTCCCCGCCGGCTCGTCCACCGGCTTCGCCCTGCCGGGCAGCAGCAGCGCCACGACCACCGTGCCGACGCCCAGGATCACGGCCCCGATCAGACTGGTGTGCGCGACCGCGTCGGAGAAGGCGGACCCCACCGCGTCGGCCATCTGCCGGGCCCCGTCGCCGAGCTGCCCGGCCTGCGCGCGCAGTCGCTCCGCCTGCTGCGGGTCGCCGGTGTGGGCGGCCTGCTCGGTCAGCTGCCGGGCCTTGTCGCCGAGGCCCCGGGCGACGGCGTATCCGGCACCGACGGAGTCCTGGGCCGTGGACAGGGCGTCGGCGGGGAGCTTGCTGCCGGCCGCGGCGTCCGCGAGGTGGCCCGAGTAGGACGTGGCCAGCAGCGAACCGAGGATGGCGATGCCCAGCGAGCCTCCGAGCTCGAGCGACGTGTCGTTCACCGCGCCGCCGACGCCCAGCTCCGACTCCGGGAACGCCCCCATGATCGCGTCCGTGCAGGGCGACAGGGCGAGCCCGATCGAGAGGCCGAGGACGACCAGGGGCGCGACGAAGTCGCCGTACGACGAACCGGAGCCGACCTGGGTGAGCAGCGCCAGGGCCGCCGTGCCGCCGACCATGCCGGCCGTGACGGTCCACTTCATGCCGACCCGGGGCGTGAGGAGACCGGTGAGGGCCGCCCCGACGAACACGGCGCCCGCCAGCGGCAGCATGCGCACGCCGGTGTCCAGGGCGTCGTAGCCGAGGACGAACTGGAGGTGCTGCGTCAGGTAGTAGAAGGCCCCGAAGACCGCCAGGAAGAACAGGGCGACGGCGAGGTTGGAGCCGGCGAAGCCGCGGTTGGTGAAGCGGCGGACATCGAGGAGCGGGCGCGGGTGACGCAACTCCCAGAGGACGAAGGCGACGAACCCGGCTCCGGCGACGACCGCCGCCGTGACGGCCTTGACGCCCCAGCCGAAGTGCGGCCCTTCGATGATCATGTAGACCAGCGCGGCGATCCACACCACCGAGAGCAGTCCGCCGCCGTAGTCGATGCGCCCGCGGTCCGCGGCCCGGGACGGCGGTACGAGGACGAGGGCGCCGACGAGACCCAGGAGTGCGACGGGGACGTTGATGAGGAACGTCGAGGACCAGCCGTGGTCCTCCAGCAGCGCCCCGGCGACCAGCGGTCCGGCCGCGATGGCGAGTCCGGCCGTGGCGGTCCACAGGGTGATGGCCTTGGCGCGTTCGGCGCGCGGGAAGGTCGCGGCGAGCAGCGACAGCGTGGCGGGCATGATCATCGCGGCGCCGGCGCCCATCACGGCCCGTGCGGCGATGACCGTCGTGGAGCTGTCGGCGAGGTAGCCGAAGACGGAGCCGCCCGCGAACACGACCAGCCCGAGGACGAGCGCGCCCCGACGGCTGTACTTGTCGCCTGTCGCACCGAGCAGCAGCATCAGCGCGGCATAGGGAACGGTGTAGCCGTCGATCACCCATTGCAGGTCGGCGCTGGTCAGGCCGAGGTCCTGGGTCATGTCGGGCGCGGCGACGGTGAGGGCGGTGTTGGCCATCACGATGATCAGCAGGCTGAGGCAGAGCACGAGGAGCGCCCACCAGCGGCGTGCGTAGGGGCGGTCCATCCTCTCGGCCGGTTCGTTCATGACGAGTCGCATGGCAGGGGTTGCCTTCCTCGCTGTCTTGCACATGGGTGTGCATTTACACAACGCTGTGCAATCTACGCCGTTGCACAGCACTGTGCAAATCGCTGCGGGAAGGGGCACAATGACGACCATGACCACGGGAACCAGCCGCGCCGACGCCAACCGCCGCCGCATCCTCGACGTCGCCCTCGCCGAGCTGCTGCGTGACCCCGACGCGTCCATGGACCAGATCGCACGGGCCGCGGGCGTCGTCCGGCGGACGGTGTACGGGCACTTCCCGAGCCGTGAGGCGCTGATCAGCACGCTCGTCGACGAGGCGGTGGAGGCGCTGTCGGCCGCGCACGCGGCGGGCCGCGAGGGCGTGCGGGAACCGGCGGAGGCGGTGGCGCGCTCGGTGCTGGCGGTGTGGGCGATCGCCGACCGCTACCGGCTGCTGGTCGCCCTCGCCCAGCGCACGGTCACCATGCAGGGCATCAGGGAACGGCTCGCTCCGGTCCGGGAAGCGAGCATCGGGCTGTTGCAGCAGGGCCTGGACGAGGACGTCTTCAGCTCGCCGCTGCCGGCTCCGGCGCTGGCGTACGTGCACGAGCAGACGCTGTTCGCCGTGATGGAGGCCGTGAACGACGGACTGCTGACAGCGCAAGAGGCGGGCCGCTGCGCCGCGGTCACCGTACTGACCGCGGCGGGCGTGCCCGCCTCGAAGGCCACCGGGCTGGTGGCGAAGCTGAACGCGTGAACTTCTCGATGGATGAACCGGGCGGCTGAGCGACGGGGGGACACCCAGCCGCCCGGATTCTGTGGGGGCGGCGCGGCCGTCAGGCCTTCGCCAGCTCCTTCTCGCCGCCCTTCTCGGGCGCCTCGACGTGGTCCTCGGCCGGGCCGTCGTGGCCCTCGTCGAGCAGCGTCTTCTCGTCGAAGGGCAGCTGACCGGCGAGGACCTGGTTCACCCGCTCCTTGTCGATCTCCTTCGTCCAGGTGCCGATCAGCACGGTGGCCACGGCGTTGCCGGCGAAGTTGGTCAGGGCGCGGGCCTCGCTCATGAAGCGGTCGATGCCGACGATGAGGCCGATGCCGTCCACCAGGGCCGGCTTGTGCGACTGCAGACCGCCGGCCAGGGTCGCGAGACCGGCGCCGGTGACACCGGCGGCGCCCTTGGAGGCGACCAGCAGGAAGAGCAGCAGCGGGATCTGCTCGCCGATGGACATCGGGGTGCCCAGGGCGTCGGCGATGAACAGCGACGCCATGGTCATGTAGATCATGGTGCCGTCGAGGTTGAAGGAGTAGCCGGTCGGGACGGTGATGCCGACCACCGGCTTGCTGACGCCCAGGTGCTCCATCTTCGCGATGAGCCGCGGCAGCGCGGACTCGGAGGAGGAGGTGGACAGGATCAGCAGGAACTCACGGCCCAGGTACTTGAAGAGCGTGAAGACGTTCAGGCCGGAGACGACGCGCAGCAGGATGCCGAGCACGATGAAGACGAAGAGGAAGCAGGTGACGTAGAAGCCGAGCATCAGCACGGCGAGGCTCTTGAGCGCGTCGAGGCCGGCGGAACCGGTGACGGCGGCGATGGCGCCGAAGGCACCGATCGGGGCGGCCCACATCACCATGGCGAGGATGCGGAAGACGAGCCGCTGGATGTGCTCGATGCCGCGCAGGATCGGCTGGCCGGCCGAGCCCATGCCCTGGAGTGCGAAGCCCGCGAGGAGCGCGATCAGCAGCGTCTGGAGGACCGACTCGTTGGTGAAGGCCGAGACGATCGTGGTCGGGATGATCCCGAGCAGGAACTCCGTGGTGTCCTTGGCCTCGGAGTCGACCTGCGCGTGACCGGCGTCCTTGACCGCGTCGGTCACCGCGAGCCCGGTGCCCGGCTCCAGGATGTTGCCGACGACCAGGCCGATGCCCAGCGCGACCAGCGACATCACCATGAAGTAGCTCAGGGCGATACCGCCGACGGCACCGACCTTGGCGGCCTTCCGCACCGAGCCGATGCCCAGGACGATCGTGCAGAAGATGATCGGCGAGATCATCATCTTGATCAGGGCCACGAAGCCGGTTCCGATGGGCTTCAGCCCGACCGCGAAGTCGGGTGCGGCCAGGCCCACCGCGATACCGGCGGCGACCGCGATGATCACCGCGATGTAGAGATAGTGCGTGCGGTCCCGCTTGGCCTTGGGTGCGGCAGGTGCCGTATCGGCTGCGCTGGTCACGGCGGCCCTCCTTGACGACGTCGTCGGCATCACCGGCGTGCGGCTCACGTCCGGGGGAAGAGGGAGCGGGGAGCTCCCGGAGATGCGTTATGGGGAATGCCGTGACTATGTCCTTCTCTGTGAGCGCGGTCACCCTTCCGTTCATTTAGTTCACAATCAGCCACGAGGCAGACTGACGGCATGCGTCTCTCCGTCCCCGGCCCCCGCAGTCTGGCGGGCCAGCTCTTCGCCATGCAGGCCGTCCTGATAGCGGTCGTCGTGGCCGGATACGCGCTGTTCTCCTACGTCAGCGACCGCAGCCAGGCCGAGGAGGCCGCGACGCGCCAGGCCAGGGCGGTGGCGCGGTCCGTCGCGGACTCCCCGTCCGTGCTGGCGGCGACCCGCACCGCCGACCCGTCGGCCGAGCTCCAGCCGTACGCGCTGAAGGTGATGCGGGACACCGAGGTCGACTTCATCACGATCATGGATCCGCGGGGCATCCGCTGGACGCATCCCGACCCGCAGCAGATCGGCCAGACCTTCCGGGGCCACACCGAGCAGGCGCTGCGCGGCCGGACGTTCACCGAGACCTACACGGGCACGCTCGGCCCGTCGGTGCGCGCGGTCACCCCGATCAAGGACGGCCCGCGGGTGGTCGGCCTGGTCAGCGCGGGCATCAGGGTCGAGGAGATCACCCAGCGGGTGCAGGACCAGCTGACGGCCCTGCTCGGCGTCGCGGCCGGCGCGCTGGTGCTGGGCGCGGTCGGCACGTACGTCATCAACGCCCGGCTGCGCCGCCACACCCACGGCATGAACGCCGCCGAGCTGAGCCGGATGCACGACTACCACCAGGCCGCCCTGCACGCCGTACGCGAGGGGCTGCTGATGCTGGACGGGCAGTACCGTGTGGCGCTGATCAACGACGGAGGACGCGAATTGCTCGGCGTGGCCGGGGACGTGGTGGGCCGGTCGGTCGCGGAGCTGGGGCTGCCGGCCCCGCTGACGGGTGCCCTGCTGGCGTCGGAGCCGCGGGTGGACGAGGTGCATCTGACGGCGTCCCGGGTCCTGGTGATCAACACCTCGCCGGTGTCGGGCGGCGAGCGGCGCGGTACGGTCGTCACCCTGCGTGATGTCACCGAACTCCAGTCACTGATGGGCGAGTTGGACTCCGAGCGTGGATTCACCCAGGCGCTGCGCTCACAGGCTCACGAGGCGGCGAACCGGCTGCACACGGTCGTCTCGCTGATCGAGCTGGGCCGGGCGGAGGAAGCGGTGGAGTTCGCGACGGCCGAGCTGGAGCTGGCGCAGGCCCTGACGGACCAGGTCGTGGCGGCGGTGAGCGAGCCGGTGCTGGCGGCCCTGCTGCTGGGCAAGACGGCCCAGGCGAACGAGCGGGGCGTGGAGCTGATGGTCTCGGAGGAGAGCAGCCTGGACGACGGCCTGCTGCCCGAGTCGCTGCCGGCCCGGGACCTGGTGACGATCCTCGGCAATCTGATCGACAACGCCGTGGACGCGGCGCAGGGCAGCGTACGGGCCCGGGTGACGGTGGCCGCGTACACCGAGGCCTCCGACGACACCCCGGAGCTGGTGCTGCGGGTCTCGGACACGGGCCCGGGCGTGGACCCCGAGCACGCCGAGGCGGTCTTCCAGCGCGGCTTCTCGACGAAGCCGGCGGGCCCGGGTGGCCGGGGCCTCGGACTGGCGCTGGTACGGCAGACGAGTCAGCGGCACGGGGGTTCCCTGACGGTGGCCGAGGCCGCCGGGGGCGGGGCGGAGTTCGAGGTGCGGCTGCCGCTGCGGGAGCCCGGGACGGCGGCCGAGGACCGGCCCTTCGGGGTTCCGGCGGCCAGAGGCGCTGGAGGCGACGCATGACGAGCAGCGAGAAGGCCATCCGCGTCCTGGTGGTGGAGGACGACCCGGTCGCCGCCGACGCCCACGTCCTGTACGTCGGCCGGGTGCCCGGGTTCGTGGCCGTGGGCAAGGCGCACACGGGCGCGGAGGCCCGCCGGGCCCTGGAACGCACGCCGGTGGACCTGCTGCTGCTCGATCTGCACCTGCCGGACGTGCACGGACTGCACCTGGCCCGGTCGCTGCGGGCGGCCGGTCACCATGCGGACGTGATAGCGGTGACGTCGGCGCGCGATCTGGCCGTCGTCCGCGAGGGCGTCTCGCTCGGGGTCGTCCAGTACGTCCTGAAGCCCTTCACCTTCGCGACCCTGCGCGACCGCCTCGTGCGCTACGCCGAGTTCCACGCGGCGGTCGGCGAGGCGAGCGGCCAGGACGAGGTGGACCGGGCACTCGCGGCCTTGCGCGCGCCGGGCCCGGCCGCACTGCCCAAGGGCCTGAGCGCACCGACGCTGGAGCGGGTGACGGTGGCCCTGCGCGACAGCGCGGAGGGCCTCACCGCAGCCGGAGTCGCGGAGTCCGTGGGCATCTCCCGCATCACGGCCCGCCGTTACCTGGAGCATCTGGTCGACGCGGGCCGCGCGGCCCGCCGCCCTCAGTACGGCACGGTGGGGCGCCCGGAATTGCAGTACCGCTGGGTCACGGGCCAGTGACGGCCCATCAGCCATGAGGTCGTGCCCGTGCGCCCCGGCACGGCCAAGGGCGCCCGGGCCGGGGTTCAGTCCGCCCTGTCCCGCGGCAGCACGCCCGCCCGGAACGGCTCGACTCCCTCCAGCCGCCGCACCCGCGTCGGCTCGATCAGCAGCACCACCCGGCGCTCTCCCGGCAGCAGCCACGGGTAGCGGTCCGCGCCGAGGTACTTCCGCGCCAGCCGGTCCATCGACCGCTCCGCGGCCTCCCCCTCCACGAACCGCACGACCTTCCCGCGGATCTCGGCGCGGTCGTAGGGGTTCGCGGGGTCGTGGTGCGACAGCGAAACGTACGGATTGCGCCGCAGGTTCTCCTCCTTCACCCGCCCCATGGAGGTGTTGACCATGACGTACTCCCCTTCGATGTCCGCCCACATGGGCGACACCTGAGGCGCCCCGTCCGCCCCCACCGTCGCGAGATGCCAGAAGTTCGGCGCGGGAAGACGCTTGCGCATATGCCCGTTGAGCTTGCCGTTCCTCTGCGTCACCGCCTTTCCGGGCCGGCGATCACCGGGCCCGGCGACATCCTCGCCCCGCTTCCATCCCGGCCGGAAGACGATCTCCAGCCCCGGTCGAACCCGCCAGTAGCCGTAGCTTCCTACAATCCGTGATCCTGGCCGAACAGACCGTAGTCAGCCCACCTTCGCCGCCCTAGCTTGTGGGCCGTGCGCCGACCTTCAGCCCGCCCCAGCCCGTCCCCTCCTTCTCCCCCGGCCGCGTCCGCCCCCACGGCCCCGCCCTTCAACGCCCCCGCCGCCCGCCGACTGCGCGCCGCCCTCGGGATGGCACCCGAGCACGTCGCCCACGGCATGCGCGTCTCGTACGGACATCCCCACATCACCCCGGACCACGTGATGGCCTGGGAACGCGGGGCCGCCGCCCCGACCAACTCCGAACTCACCGCACTCGCGGGCGTGCTGTGGTGCTCGCCCGCCGACCTCATCGGCAGACCGCGCACCCTGCGCGAACACCGCATCGCCCGCTGCCTCGCCCCGGAGGACGTGGCCCGGGCCGTGGGACACGAGGTGCAGACGTACCTGCGCATGGAGGAGACCGACAGCTGGCGCGGCACGGACCGCCAGTCCGCCGCCCTCGCCGATCTGCTCGGGCTCGGCCTGCCGGACTTCGTCAGCGTCACGGGCCGCGACGCCAAGCTCGGCGACCTGCTGCGCAGCGCCGTCACCACCCGCTGGCAGGCCTACGTACGCCCGGTGGCCCGGCTCGTGCCCCTGGACCGGCGGTTCCTGCAGGGGGCCCTCCAGGGCCTGCACGAGGACTACCAGGGGCACATGGCCGCCACCCTGAGCTGGGGCGGCGGCAGCGGTGACGCGGGCGGTGCCGGCCAGGACTTCCTCAACCGGATCGTGGAGCACTTCTGGACGAAGCTCCAGGACGACACCGACCTGGAGGCCGGCTAGAAGAACTGGGCCGCGGAGGACCGGGTTCTGGAAGACCGGGTCCTGGAAGACGGGGCCCTGGAAGACGGGGCCCGGAGGACCGGTTCCTAGAAGACCGACTCCGCCTCGTCCATCCGGTCCTTCGGCACCGTCTTCAGCTCGGTCACGGCCTCCGCCAGCGGGACCATCACGATGTCCGTCCCGCGCAGGGCGGTCATCCTGCCGAACCGGCCCTGATGCGCCGCCTCCACCGCGTGCCAGCCGAACCGCGTGGCGAGGACCCGGTCGTAGGCGGTCGGCACGCCGCCGCGCTGGATGTGGCCGAGGATGACCGGCTTGGCCTCCTTGCCGAGGCGCCGCTCCAGCTCGTGCGCGAGGGCGGCGCCGATGCCCTGGAAGCGCTCGTGGCCGAACTTGTCTATGGCGCCCTTGCCGTAGTCCATGGTGCCGTCGGCGGGGTGGGCGCCCTCGGCGACGCAGACCACCGCGAACTTCTTGCCGCGGGAGAACCGCGCCTCGACCATCTTCACGAGGTCGGCGGGGTCGAAGGCCCGCTCCGGCAGGCAGATGCCGTGCGCACCGGCCGCCATGCCGGACTCCAGGGCGATCCAGCCGGCGTGCCGGCCCATGACCTCCACCACCATCACCCGCTGGTGGGACTCGGCGGTGGTCTTCAGCCGGTCCATCGCCTCGGTGGCGACGCCCACCGCGGTGTCGAAGCCGAAGGTGCGGTCCGTGGAGGAGATGTCGTTGTCGATCGTCTTCGGGACGCCCACGACGGGCAGGCCCGCGTCGCTCAGCATGCGCGCGGCCGTCAGCGTGCCCTCGCCGCCGATCGGGATCAGCGCGTCGATGCCGAACTGGTGGATCATGTCGGAGGCGTTCTCGCAGGCCTCACGGAGCCGGTCGCGCTCCAGGCGGGACGACCCGAGGATGGTGCCGCCGCGGGCGAGGATGCCGCTGACGGACTCCAGGTCGAGGTTGCGGTAGCGGCCGTCGAGCAGGCCCGCGTAGCCGTCCTCGAAGCCGATGACCTCGTCGCCGTAGTTGTCGACCGCCCGGTGCACGACCGACCGGATCACGGCGTTCAGGCCGGGGCAGTCGCCGCCTGCGGTGAGAACTCCGATACGCATCGTGCTGTGTCTCCTGCTCGCTGTTGACACCGGTGAGCCACTGCCGATTGTTTCACGCTCCACAGTGCACTGCGGCACCCGGCTCCGATGGGCGCCTTATATACCGGCAGAGGTATTGTCAAGAGGGTTCTGCTCACCTCGGTGGGCGATTTTTGTGCCCCCGGCTGGATAGCAGTGGGGCGAGAGGCGTACCCCCACCCGAGACGAAACGGAGAGCGCGCGTGACCCGCAGCGTGTACGTGACCGGCATCGACCGAGGCGACGGGCGCCAGGTCGTCGAACTGGGGGTCATGGAGCTCCTCACCCGGCAGGTCGACCGGGTGGGCGTCTTCCGCCCCCTGGTCCACGACGGGCCCGACCGCCTCTTCGAGCTGCTGCGCGCCCGCTACCGGCTCACCCAGGACCCGGCGACCGTCTACGGCATGGACTACCACGAGGCGTCCGCCCTCCAGGCCGAGGCCGGAACCGACGAGCTGGTGTCCACCCTCGTCGACCGTTTCCACCTGGTCGCCCGGGACTACGACGTCGTCCTGGTCCTCGGCACGGACTACGCCGGCACCCAGCTCCCCGACGAGCTGGCGCTCAACGCGCGGCTGGCCAACGAGTTCGGCGCGTCCGTGATCCCGGTCGTCGGGGGCCGCAAGCAGACCGTCGAGTCGGTGCTCGCCGAGACGCGCAACGCCTACCGCGCCTACGACACCCTCGGCTGCGACGTCCTGGCCATGGTCGCCAACCGGGTGGCCCGCGAGGACCGCGACGAGATCGCCGGTCGGCTCGGCTCCAGGCTGCCCGTGCCCTGTTACGTCCTGCCCGACGAACCCGCGCTGTCCGCGCCGACCGTCTCGCAGATCGGTCACGCGCTCGGCGCCAAGGTCGTGCTCGGCGACGACTCGGGGCTCGCCCGGGACGTGCTCGGTTTCGTCTTCGGCGGCGCGATGCTGCCGAACTTCCTGGGCGCCCTGACGCCCGGCTGTCTCGTCGTCACTCCGGGCGACCGCGCCGACCTGGTCGTCGGCTCCCTCGCCGCGCACAGCGCCGGCACCCCGCCGATAGCCGGCGTGCTGCTCACCCTGGACGAGGTGCCCGGCGATCACATCCTCACCCTCGCCGACCGCCTCGCGCCCGGCACGCCGGTGCTGTCGGTGGCCGGCACCAGCTTCCCCACCGCCGAGCAGCTGTTCTCGCTGGAGGGCAAGCTGAACGCGGCCACCCCGCGCAAGGCCGAGCGGGCCCTCGGCCTGTTCGAGCGGTACGCCGACACCGCCGACCTGGCGCGCCGGGTCTCCGCGCCGAGCAGCGACCGCGTCACGCCGATGATGTTCGAGCACAAGCTGCTGGAGCAGGCCCGCTCCGACCTGCGCCGGGTCGTCCTGCCCGAGGGCACCGAGGAGCGCGTGCTGCACGCCGCCGAGGTGCTGCTGCGCCGGGGTGTGTGCGACCTGACCCTGCTCGGCCCGGTCGACCGGATCCGCAAGAAGGCCGCCGACCTCGGCGTCGACCTCGGCGAGTCCCAGCTGATCGACCCGGCGACCTCCGAGCTGCGGGACGGCTTCGCCGAGAAGTACGCGGCCCTGCGCGCCCACCGGGGCGTCACCGTGGAGCTGGCCTACGACGTCGTCTCGGACGTGAACTACTTCGGCACGCTGATGGTCCAGGAGGGTCTCGCCGACGGCATGGTGTCGGGCTCGGTGCACTCCACGGCCGCGACCATCCGCCCGGCCTTCGAGATCATCAAGACCAAGCCGGACGCCGACATCGTCTCGTCGGTGTTCTTCATGTGCCTGGCCGACAAGGTCCTGGTCTACGGCGACTGCGCGGTCAACCCGGACCCGAACGCCGAGCAGCTCGCCGACATCGCCATCCAGTCGGCGACCACGGCCGAGCGGTTCGGCGTGGAGCCGCGGATCGCGATGCTGTCGTACTCCACCGGCACCTCCGGCTCCGGCGCCGACGTGGACAAGGTGCGTGAGGCCACCGAGCTGGTCCGCGCGCGCCGGCCCGACCTGAAGATCGAGGGCCCGATCCAGTACGACGCCGCCGTGGAGCCGTCGGTCGCGGCGACCAAGCTGCCCGGTTCCGAGGTCGCCGGGCAGGCGAGCGTGCTGATCTTCCCCGACCTGAACACCGGCAACAACACCTACAAGGCCGTGCAGCGCTCGGCCGGCGCGATCGCCGTCGGCCCGGTGCTCCAGGGCCTGCGCAAGCCGGTCAACGACCTGTCCCGGGGCGCCATGGTCTCGGACATCGTCAACACCGTCGCCATCACGGCGATCCAGGCCCAGACCCCCGCACCGTCCCCGAGCGAGAAGGCGACCGCCCAGTGAGCAGCCCGACCCGTGTCCTCGTCCTCAACTCCGGCTCCTCGTCGGTGAAGTACCAGCTGCTCGACATGCGCGACAGCAGCCGGCTGGCGGTGGGCCTGGTCGAGCGCATCGGCGAGCAGACGTCCCGGCTGAAGCACACCCCGGCGGGTGGTGAGAGCAGGGAGCGCGGCGGTGCGATCGCCGACCACGACGCCGCCCTGAAGGCCGTGGCCGAGGAGCTCGCCAAGGACGGACTGGGCCTGGACTCGCCCGAACTGGCCGCGATCGGGCACCGGGTGGTGCACGGCGGCAAGACCTTCACCGAGCCGACGGTGATCGACGGCGCGGTGCTCGCCGAGATCGAGCGGCTCATCCCGGTGGCCCCGCTGCACAACCCGGCCAACCTCACCGGCATCCGCACGGCCCAGGTGCTGCGTCCCGACCTGCCGCAGGTCGCCGTGTTCGACACCGCGTTCCACACGACCATGCCGGAGTCGGCCGCCCGTTACGCGATCGACGTGAAGACGGCCGACGAGCACCGGGTGCGGCGCTACGGCTTCCACGGCACCTCGCACGCCTACGTCTCCCGGGCCACCGCCGAGCTGCTCGGCAAGGACCCCGCCGAGACCAACGTGATCGTGCTGCACCTGGGCAACGGGGCGTCCGCCTCGGCCGTGCGGGGCGGCCGCTGCGTGGACACCTCCATGGGTCTTACGCCTTTGGAGGGGCTCGTGATGGGTACGCGCTCCGGAGACCTGGACCCGGCCGTCATCTTCCATTTGATGCGTGTTGGTGGAATGTCCGCCGACGAGATCGACACTCTTCTCAACAAGAAGAGCGGGCTGATCGGTCTGTGCGGTGACAACGACATGAGGGAGATCCGCCGCCGCGTCGACGAGGGCGACGAGCAGGCGGAGCTGGCGTTCGACATCTACATTCACCGGCTGAAGAAGTACATCGGCGCCTATTACGCCGTGCTCGGTCGGGTGGACGCGGTCGCCTTCACCGCCGGTGTCGGCGAGAACGCGGCTCCCGTGCGGGCGGCCGCCCTGGCGGGTCTGGAGGAGCTGGGCCTGGCGGTGGACGACGAGCGCAACGCCGTGCGCGGCGACGAGGCCCGGCTGATCTCGCCGGAGGGAGCCCGGGTCGCGGTGGCGGTGGTGCCCACCGACGAGGAATTGGAGATCGCGACACAGACCTACGCGCTGGTAATTGGTTCGGGGAATCACACCTGAGCGGCATCCCGCCCTTTTGTATTTTCCGCCAGACGGAATATTCCGTTGCGAAACAAACCGATAGGATCGCCCCCATGCGCCGTTCGAAAATCGTCTGTACTCTCGGCCCCGCGGTCGACTCCCACGATCAGCTTGTCGCGTTGATCGAAGCCGGCATGAACGTGGCCCGCTTCAACTTCAGCCACGGCTCGCACGCCGAGCACCAGGGCCGGTACGACCGCGTTCGTGCCGCCGCCAAGGAGACCGGCCGGGCCATCGGTGTCCTCGCCGACCTCCAGGGCCCGAAGATCCGTCTGGAGACCTTCGCCGAGGGTCCCGTGGAGCTGGTGCGCGGTGACGAGTTCACCATCACCACCGAGGACGTCCCGGGCGACAAGACGATCTGCGGGACGACCTACAAGGGTCTGCCCGGCGACGTCACCAAGGGCGACCAGGTCCTCATCAACGACGGCAACGTCGAGCTGAAGGTCACCGCGGTCGAGGGCCACCGGGTGAAGACGATCGTCATCGAGGGCGGCGTCATCTCCGACCACAAGGGCATCAACCTGCCCGGCGCGGCCGTCAACGTGCCCGCGCTGTCCGAGAAGGACGTCGAGGACCTCCGTTTCGCGCTGCGCATGGGCTGCGACCTGGTCGCGCTGTCCTTCGTCCGCGACGCCAAGGACGTCCAGGACGTGCACCGCGTCATGGACGAGGAGGGCCGCCGCGTCCCGGTCATCGCCAAGGTGGAGAAGCCGCAGGCGGTGCAGAACATGGAGGACGTCGTGATGGCGTTCGACGGCGTGATGGTCGCCCGTGGTGACCTCGCCGTCGAGTACCCGCTCGAGAAGGTCCCCATGGTGCAGAAGCGCCTCATCGAGCTGTGCCGGCGCAACGCCAAGCCGGTGATCGTGGCGACCCAGATGATGGAGTCGATGATCACCAACTCCCGTCCGACCCGCGCCGAGGCCTCCGACGTGGCCAACGCGATCCTGGACGGTGCCGACGCGGTCATGCTGTCCGCCGAGTCGAGCGTGGGCGCGTACCCGATCGAGACCGTGAAGACGATGTCGAAGATCGTCGCGGCGGCCGAGCAGGAGCTGATGTCGAAGGGCCTCCAGCCGCTGGTGCCGGGCAAGAAGCCGCGCACGCAGGGCGGTTCGGTGGCCCGTGCGGCGTGCGAGATCGCCGACTTCCTCGGCGGCCGCGGCCTGGTGGCGTTCACCCAGTCCGGCGACACCGCCCGCCGTCTGTCGCGCTACCGCGCGGTCCAGCCGATCATCGCGTTCACCACCGACGAGGGCACCCGCAACCAGATGGCGCTGAGCTGGGGCGTGGAGCCCCACGTGGTGCCGTTCGTGAACAGCACCGACGAGATGGTCGACCTGGTCGAGCAGGAGCTGGTGAAGCTGAACCGCTTCAACGAGGGCGACATCGTGGTCATCACGGCCGGTTCGCCCCCCGGCGTGCCCGGCACCACCAACATGGTGCGGGTCCACCACCTGGGCGAGGCCAAGGGCTGATCCGCGAAGGGCCGTGAGGGCCCGTACACGCCACTGAGGGCGCCCCCTGGGATTCAGGGGCGCCCTCGGCGTGTGCGGCTCCCGAACGGGCTCTGAGGGGCGCTCAGTCGGTGATGAAGTTGTGCAGCCCCGGCACGTGCAGGGTCCCGCCGAACTGGCCGGCCTGCTGCACCTTCACGTTGGTGAAGTAGATCAGCGGGATGTTCAGCGGCGGCGGGTGCTCCGGGTCGAACGTGATCGGGATCAGCCCGAGCAGGTTGCCGGAGATGCTCTCCGTGTACATCACGGTGTCGCCGTCGCGGATCGTGGACGTCGAGCCCTTGGCCGCCTGCACGTGGTAGGTCTTGCCGGACTGCTTGTCCTTGACGGTCTGGTGCAGGTCACCGATGTCGGTGCCGCCCGAGATGACGTACTTCAGGACCTTCTTGACGGTGCCGTTGGCGGTGCGCACCTCGACGACACCCTTGTAGTCGGCGCCCTTCAGCGTCAGCGAGCTGGCGTTGAGGAACCACGGGTCGTCCGGCAGCGGCACCTTGTTGTCGACGCCGCCCTCGGCGTCGGTGGCGGCCGGGCAGTCGTCGGGGTCCGTGCCGGCGCTCTGGGAGGGGCTCGGGGAGGCGGTGGCCTCCTTCGCCTCCTTCGCCTTCTCCGCCGCGGCCTCGGCGGCCTTCTCGACGGCCTTGGAGGTGTCCTCCACCGTCTTGCCGGTGTCCTTCACCGCGTCGGACGCCTTGCCGGTGGTGTCCCTGACGGTGTCCTCGACCGTGCCGGCGGCCTTCTCGGCCGTGTCCTGCTCGGCGCCGGAGGGTTCCCCGGCCGGCTTCTCGGTGCTCTCCGAAGCCGAGGCGGACGGGGTCGGGGCGGGGCTCGCCTCGTCCTTGTCCTCGCCGCTTCCGCCGTCGAAGATGCCGCCGATCGCGTCGCCGATGTCCTCCAGCACGTTGCCGCGGCTCTCGGACGGCGAGGGGGACGGCGTGGCCGCCGTGTCGTCGCCGCCCGTGGCGGGCGCGCTCGTGGACGGGCTCGGCTCCGGCTCGGGCTTGTCGCCGGCACCCGGATCCGAGGAAGAGGAACCGCCGTTGTTGGCGTCCGTGCCGCCCGAGGGGGACGGCTCCGGGGCCGCGTCGCCCTGGTCGTCCTTCTCGTCCGTGGCACCGTCGCTCGCCGAGGGGGACGGCGTCGGCGAGGCCGACTCGTCGTCCTTGGAGTCCTTCTCGGAGTCCTCCAGGGCCGCCACACAGTCCTTGTACTCGTCGGCCGTCAGGCTCTTCGACGTCGGCGCGGCCGGAGAGTCGCTGTCGGCGATGGCGAGCGTCGACGTGAAGCCCATGCCCATGAGCACCGCCGTCGGCATCGCCGCCATGGCTATCGCCTTGCCGGTCGGCCTGCTGAACCTGGTGAACAGCGGCTTCTTGGGTGCCGCGTGGCGCGGCCCGGTTCTCACACGGGACGCCCCCACATCAGCCCCGTGAGTCACCTCGTCAGCCGGCACTGTGCCTCCCGTTCGCCCCGTTGGCCGGGTTCGTTCCTGACAGATCGTTCGGCTCGTCCACCCCGTCCACGGGCCGCAGCATCGTGGTGTCGTGGTCCGTTGCCTCGGGAGCCTCGCCCGTGCCGGTGCCGGCCATGGCGGCGGGCTGTCCCGCGGGACGTGCGCCCGGTGCCCAGGCCACGGCCATCGCCCCGCCCACGAGGGCGAGGAGGAAGCCGATGAGGAAGCCACCGATGTTCGACACGGGGATGGAGACCAGTGCCAGCAGGATGGCCGCGACTCCCGCGAAGACGCGGACGTGCTTCTGGAACCAGAGGCTCACGCCCAGTACGACGAGCAGCACGCCGATGATCAGGGATCCGGCACCCGCGGTGGTCGCCATCGCCAGCGTCAGGTGACCGATCTGGAGGTTCGCGTACGGGAAGTAGGCGATGGGCAGTCCACTGAGGAGGACGAACAGCCCGGCCCAGAACGGCCGCTCACCCCGCCAGGCGCGGAACTGCTGCCTCCGGACGGTGAACTGGCCGGTGGCGGCAGGGGTCTCGGCGCTCATGGAAAAACAGCTCCCTGGTACAGCGTTGCTGTGGTGGTGATGTGGGCCCCGCGTGAAGGCGCGGCCGGAAGGTGGACGGGCGGGGGCGCCACCGGCTCCCCCGCCCGTCATCGAGTGCTTAGTAGCACTCCTTGACACCCGTCGACAGCGACATCTTCAGGCCGCTGAGCTTGAAGGTTCCGGCGGTGGTCGCCCACGCCGTCTGCTTCACGTCGGTCAGGGTCGCCTTGTCGGCCTGCTGGGCGAAGCCGTACGGGTTCGCCGTCTCGCCCTTCCTCATGGCCGGACCCTTGTTGGCGTCCTTGGCGGCCACACCGATGTCGATGTTCTCGAACGTCGCGTCGGCACTGAGGTCGGCGACGTCGATGTAGAGGTTCTGAGCCTCGACCGGCTTCGCACCCTGACCCGCACGCAGGATCAGGCTGACGTTCCCGAGCACCGGAATGTTCGGGGTGACGACCGACTGGCACAGGTTCTTGATCGTCGCCTGCTTGAACGACGAGACCGCGACCGGGTGCACCGACTTCTTGCCGTCGAGCGTGTATCCCTCATCGAGGGCGCCGTACTGCGAGAAGCCCGTGCCGACGAGCTGGTCGGTCGTGACCTTGAACGACTGGCCGGAGACGCTGAACGACGCGGCGAGAGCGCCCTGCGCGAGGGCGACACCTATCGCAGCCGTGGCGGCGACGCTGGGCACCATGACCACAGCGAACCGCTTCCATCTGGTCCCGCCACGCACCTGGGACTCCATATTTCCTCCTTCTCGGACGTACATCTCCTGTCCTGGCTCGCCCCGATTGGCGGCTCAGCCGGGCAGGGATGGGAGAAGTGCTACGTCCTCGGGAAGGAGAGCGCCTGCACTCGGCGGCGCAACTGCGCCCGAATCACCGGCGATCACCCCCGAGCGACAACCACTGGTCGCGCCTGACACGCATCACGCACAACCCTGCTGGACAGGCTTCGCCGGAAGGGCGAAGACCCCCCTGTCCAAGAGCCGGCGCCACTGCCGCCGGCTCTGCTCGGTGGGGACCCAGGACGTCCCGTGACCCAACCGGCTGCCGGGGTACGGGATTGGACCGAGCGTGGCCGATCGTGGTGCATTCTCGCCGCCCGCACAAGGGGGTTCGTTACTCGCTAGTAACGGCCGGATAACCGAACAACGACCCATCGGTCTCGGCCGACGACACAGGGTGGTCTCCGGCGGCAGTACAAAGCTGTTGATCGCTGGACAGAATCCGACAGATCAACGCCGATGACTTACTCGTAGTAACAGCGGCCGCGATTACCAAGATTTGGTAAAGCGCGGCCGCAGTGACCCTCTATCGGCAAACTTTTCACGCGGGCACCACAGGCCCGCATGTTTAACGACTGGTCAGAACAGGGCGCGCGCCAGGGCCCTGCGCGCCGCGATCACCCGGGGATCGTCGGGCCCGACGACCTCGAACAGCTCCAGCAGCCGCATCCGTACGGTGTCCCGGTCGTCACCGACCGTGCGCTGCACCGTCTCGATGAGCCGGCCGAACGCGTCCTCGACGTGACCGCCCACCAGATCCAGGTCGGCGGCGGCGATCTGCGCCTGCACATCGGCCGGCTTGTCGGCCGCGTCCCGGCGTACCTGCTGCGGGTCGACGCCCTGCACCCGCTGGAGCAACTCGGCCTGGGCGAGGCCCAGCTTGGCCTCCTCGTTGCCCGGGTCCTCGTTCAGTACGTTCTTGTACGCCTGGACGGCGCCGGACAGGTCGCCCGAGTCGAGCGCCTGCACGGCGGCTTCCAGGAGCCCGTCGTGCGGGCCGGCCGGCCGCTCGGCAGCCTCCGGGGCACCCCCCGGCTCGGCGTCGGGGTCGACGGTGAGACCGGTCAGGCCGAAGCGCTGCTCGCCGACCTGCACCAGCTGGTCGAGGGTCTGCCGGATCTGGGCCTCGCCCGCCGCTCCCTGGAAGAGCGGCAGCGCCTGACCCGCGACGACCGCGAACACCGCGGGGATTCCCTGGATGCCGAACTGCTGCATCAGCATCTGGTTGGCGTCGACGTCGATCTTGGCGAGCAGGAAGCGGCCGTTGTACTCGACGGCCAGCCGCTCCAGGACGGGGCTGAGCTGCTTGCAGGGCTCACACCACTCGGCCCAGAAGTCGATGACGACGGGCACCTCGGCGGAACGCTGCAGGACGTCCCTCTCGAACCCCGCCTCGTCGACGTCGATGACGAGATCGGCCGGGGAGATCGCCCCCGTCCCGCCCTCCCGGGCGGACTGCGCGCGCGCCTGCTCCGCCTTCGCCTTGGCCTCCTGGGCCGCCTTCACCGCGGCGAGGTCGACGACTCCGCTCATGGACATGTTCCGTGGCTGCATGCGCCTATCCTCCCCCGTCCTGCGCGCGCGTGTGAAAAACGGTGTGAAAGCCGGGCCGGTCCGGTGCCTTTCGGCGCCGGGTCCCCACCCACGCCGGGTGTGCGAGGCCCGTGTACGTCCATCACGTGCTTTCGCTACGAGTCGTAGCGTAATGCCCGGCCGGGGCGACGGAACACCACCCCCCGGTGATCTCCCTCACGACGGCGACGGGAACCGCCGGGTCTATGGTCGAAAGATGCAGAGCCGCAGTCCAGCCAGCCGCACCGGGCGCCCGCGCAGCGCCACGGCGGACGCCGCGATCCTGGCCGCGACCCGCGAGGCTCTGGTGGACCTTGGCTGGTCCAAGCTCACCCTGGGGGACGTCGCGACGCGCGCCGGGGTTGCGAAGACCACCCTCTACCGGCGCTGGGCGGGCAAGAACGAACTGGTCGTCGACGCGGTCGCGGAACTCTTCGACGAGCTGGAACTCCCCGACCGGGGCTCCCTGGCCGCCGACATCCAGGGCGTGGTCCTGCAACTCGCCTCGATCCTGGCCCTCCCCGAGGCGAGGAGCGGCCTGATGGCGGTGGTGGCGGAGGCCACCCGGGACGAGGCCCTGCGGGAGCGCATCCGGGCGTCGGTCGTCGACCGCCAGAAGCGGCTGGTCCTGGAGGGCCGCTCGCGGGCCCAGGCCCGGGGCGAACTCCCCGCGGAACCGGACCCGGCCACGTCCGCCCGCACGGTCGACCTGATCTTCGACATGGTGGCGGGCGCGGTGGTCCACCGCACGCTGGTGAGCGCGGAACCGGCGGACGAGGAATGGGTCAACCGCTTCACGGGCGTGCTGCTGCGGGGGCTGGCGGGAGAGGCCGCCCACCCGCCCGACGGCTGAGCCGCGCCCCCGCCCGGCGGCCCGTTCAGGAAGGGCGGCCGCCGATGGTGATGTCGCCGTGGATGTCCCGGCTCTGGATCACCGTGGTCTGGGTGCCGCCGGAGATCTCGTTGTGGACGTCACCGGAAGGTGGGGCGACCTCCGCCTCCGCCCGCCGCCGCCAGATCTCCAGCGCCGCGGCGAACTCGGGGTCCTGCCCGGCGCGTTCGTTGAGCAGCGCCGCGAGCCGCCCGGCCCGCTCCCCGGTACGCGGGGGTTCGGCGGGCACCGCCGGCTCCTCGTCGCCGGCCCGCGAACCCCTCCGGGTGACGAGCTCGCGCAGGGACGCCCAGATCTGCTCTCCGGCCGCACCTGCCGTCCCCGAGGCGAGAGCCACGAGCAGTCCTGCCGTGATGGGCTCCACGAAGGTCCTCCAGTCGTCAGCGGATCGTGCACTGCTGCGTATGGTGCCGCACGACGGTCCGTGCTCACGGCGGCACGGCGGATCCGCCCTCCGACGACCGGCGGCATCGCCCCGGCCCGGGCGGCCGCGGCCCCGCGCGTGCGCTGGAACGAGCTGTCCGGGGACGGTCGGTTCCGGGCGTCCCCGCCGCGGACGGCAAGGCGCTCCCGGCCGCGTCCCGGTCGTGCTCCGGTGGTGCTCCGGCCGCGTCCCGGTCGCCGGAGGAGCCGCCCGCCCCGGCGGAGCCGAGGACCGGCACCGGTACCGGCACCTGCCCCCGCTCCGGATGCGACCTCAGAACCCCGCGGGCTCGGTGTACACCCCCCACTCGTCCCGCAGCACCCCGCAGATCTCTCCGAGCGTGGCCTCCGCCCGCACGGCGTCCAGCATCGGCTCGATCATGTTGGCGCCGCTGCGGGCGGCGGCCAGCATGGCGTCGAGCGCGGTGCGCACCGCGGCGTCGTCACGGGCCGACTTGCGGCCGCCCAGCGCCCGGACCTGCTCGCGCTCCACCTCGTGGCTGACCCGCAGGATCTCCAGGTCCCCGGTGACCGACCCGTCGTGACAGTTCACGCCGACGACCCTCTTGTCGCCCTTCTCCAGCGCCTGCTGGTACCGGAACGCCGACTCGGCGATCTCCCCGGTGAACCAGCCGTCCTCTATGCCGCGCAGGATTCCGGAGGTGATCGGGCCGATGGGGTGCCGCCCGTCGGGGTGCGCCCGCAGTCCGCGCTCCTTGATCTGCTCGAAGATCTTCTCGGCGTCCGCCTCGATGCGGTCCGTCAGCTGCTCGACGTACCAGGAACCGCCCAGCGGGTCGGCCACGTTGGCGACGCCGGTCTCCTCCATCAGCACCTGCTGCGTGCGCAGCGCGATCTCCGCGGCCTGCTCGCTCGGCAGGGCGAGGGTCTCGTCGAGCGCGTTGGTGTGCAGCGAGTTGGTGCCGCCCAGCACGGCCGCCAGGGCTTCCACGGCGGTGCGTACGACGTTGTTGTACGGCTGCTGCGCGGTGAGGGAGACGCCGGCCGTCTGCGTGTGGAAGCGCAGCCACTGGGCCTTCTCGGACGTGGCGCCGTAGACGTCGCGCATCCAGCGGGCCCAGATGCGCCGCGCCGCGCGGAACTTGGCGATCTCCTCGAAGAAGTCGACGTGCGCGTCGAAGAAGAAGGACAGGCCGGGGGCGAAGACGTCGACGTCCAGTCCGCGCGAGAGGCCCAGCTCGACGTACCCGAAGCCGTCCGCGAGCGTGTAGGCCAGCTCCTGCGCGGCCGTCGACCCGGCCTCGCGGATGTGGTAGCCGGAGACGGACAGCGGCTTGTACGCGGGAATGCCGGCCGCGCAGTGCTCCATGAGGTCGCCGATGAGCCGCAGGTGGGGCTCGGGCTGGAAGAGCCACTCCTTCTGGGCGATGTACTCCTTGAAGATGTCCGTCTGGAGCGTGCCGTTGAGGACGGACGGGTCGACGCCCTGCCGTTCGGCGGCGACCAGGTACATGCAGAAGACGGGGACGGCCGGGCCGCTGATGGTCATCGACGTCGTGACGTCGCCCAGCGGGATGTCCTTGAACAGGACCTCCATGTCGGCCGCCGAGTCGATGGCGACGCCGCAGTGACCGACCTCGCCCAGCGAGCGGGGGTCGTCGGAGTCGCGGCCCATGAGCGTCGGCATGTCGAAGGCGACCGAGAGCCCGCCGCCGCCGTTGCGGAGGATCATCTTGTAGCGCTCGTTGGTCTGCTCGGCGTTGCCGAACCCGGCGAACTGCCGGATGGTCCACGTGCGCCCTCGGTAGCCGGTCGCGTACAGACCGCGGGTGAAGGGGTACTCACCCGGCCAGCCGATCCGCTCGAACCCGTCGTAGGCGTCTCCGGGCCGCGGCCCGTACACCGGCTCCACGGGGTCGCCGGAGAGCGTGGTGAAGTCGGCCTCGCGCTTGCGCGCGGCGTCGTACCGGGCCTGCCAGCGGCGGCGGCCCTCCTCGATGGCGTCAGTGTCCATACCCCCGAATTTACTTGGACGTCCTAGTAAATGTCGATGGCTGACGGGAGTGACCTGGCGAACGGGTGAGAACGGCCGCCGCACGCGTGCGTGCGGCGGCGGTGACGCCTGCCGGGGCTACGCCTTGACGGGCGCGGGCGCGTCCCCGGCGATCCGGCCCTCCAGCTCGCGGCTGATCCGGCGCTCCACGAAGAACGCGGCCGTCGGAACCGTCCCCGCGAGCAGCACCCACAGCTGCTTGCCCACCGGCCACTTCGCCTTGGAGCCCAGGTCGAAGGCGAAGATCAGGTACACGACGTACAGCCAGCCGTGCGCGATGCTGACGACGCGCGTGAAGTCGGCCGCGCCGTTCAGGTCGAGCACATACTTGCCGATCATGCCGAAGGTCAGCAGGACCAGCAGCACGCCGGTGACGTAGGCCATCACGCGGTAGCGAGTCAGCACGCTCTTTTTCATGACGTCGAGCGTAACCACCCGTTCCGGCAGATCTTGCCCCGGGTCACTCCTCCTGGAAGTCGCCCGCCGACAGGCGCAGCGGCCGCAGCATCGCGAAGATCTCCGCGCACTCCTCCGCGTCGTACGCGCCGAGCCCGAAGTCCATCGCCATCAGGTCGCGGGTGGCCGACTCGACGACCTCACGGCCCTTGCCGGTGATGCCGGCGAGGGTGCCGCGACCGTCGTTCGGGTTGGGCCGTTTGGCGACCAGACCCGACTTCACCAGCCGGTCCACGGTGTTCGTCACGGACGTGGGGTGCACCATGAGGCGCTCGCCGATCTTGGACATCGGCAGCTCGCCGGACTTGGAGAAGGTGAGCAGCACCAGCGCCTCGTACCGCGCGAACGTCAGCCCGTACGGCCTGACCACCGCGTCGACCTCGGCGAGGAGGATCTGCTGGGCGCGCATGATCGAGGTGATCGCGGCCATGGACGGCACGTTCCCCCAGCGCTGCTTCCAGCGTTCGTCGGCGCGCGCGATCGGATCGAAGGAGAGACTGAGCGGCTTCGGCACGCACCCGACCCTACCGGCCGGTCACATGGCGGTCAGCCCTGTCTCGCCCTTCGGGCGGGCGGCGTCGATTCCCGCAGTGCCGTGCAGACGTCCTGTCCTTTCCAGGACGCCCCATTGCCGTGTGTAACGATTGGCGCCCTCTTCGTCACTGCACGTCACCTTCTCCAGGGAGCGGCATGCCCCGGCTGGTCCACGCCTTCGCGGCGCTCGCGGTGCTCGGTCTCGCCGCCGGCTGCTCGTCCCGCGCCGCGACGACGTCCGGCCTCGACGCCGGAAAGGCCGCCTACGCGGCCGCCTCCTCCCCCTTCTGGACCGACCCCGAGAGCCCTGCGGCCCGGCAGGCCCGGCTCTGGCAGCGGCAGGGCCGCGGACAGGACGCCGAGCTGATCCGGCGGATCGCCGACCAGCCGGTCGCGCTGTGGCCCGCGGGCGGGACGGACCCGGCGCCGACGGTGAGGGCGGCGGCCTCGGCCGCGGGCCGGGAGGGGAAGACCGCGGTCCTCGTCGCGTACAACATCCCGCACCGGGACTGCGGCGGTCACTCGGCGGGCGGGGCGGCGGACGCACACGCCTACCGGGAGTGGATCGGGCGGTTCGCCGGCGCCCTCGGCGAGGCCGAGGCCCTGGTCGTCCTGGAGCCCGACGCGCTCGCGCACGTCGTGGACGGCTGCACCCCGGGCGAGTACCACACCGAGCGCGAGGAGCTGCTCGGCGAGGCGGTCGCCCGGCTCAAGCGGCAGCCCGGCACCAAGGTGTACCTGGACGCGGGCAACGCGGGCTGGATCCCGGAGCCGGCCAAGCTGGTGGAGCCGCTGAAGCGGGCCGGGATCGAGCAGGCCGACGGCTTCGCGCTGAACGTCTCCAACTTCCACACGACCGAGGTGACCACGCAGTACGGAGTACGGCTCGCCGGGGCCCTCGGCGGCAAGCACTTCGTCATCGACACCAGCCGCAACGGCAACGGGCCCCTGCCCGGGGTGTGGTGCAATCCGCCGGGCCGGGCGCTCGGCACCCCGCCGACGACCGGCACCGGCGAACCCATCGTGGACGCCTTCCTGTGGATCAAGCGGCCCGGGGAGTCGGACGGAACCTGCGGGGGCGGCCCGGCCGCCGGGCGCTGGTGGCCGGAGTACGCCCTGGAACTGGCCCGCAACGCCACCGGCTGACCCCGGCCGCCCGGGCGGCTACTCGGCGAGGTGCCGCTCCACCGTCTCCACCTTGGACGTGAGGCCGTCCGTCACACCGGGGCGGATGTCCGCCTTGAGGACGAGGGAGACCCGGGGTGCCCGCTGCTCGACGGCGGCGACCGCGCGCCGGACGACGTCCATGACCTCGTCCCACTCCCCTTCGACGGAGGTGAACATCGCGTCGGTACGGTTCGGCAGCCCCGACTCGCGCACCACCCGCACGGCGTCGGCGACGTACTCCCCCACGTCCTCACCGACCCCGAGCGGCGTCACGGAGAAGGCGACGATCACGCGCCGACCACGCCTTCCTTGCGGGCCCGCGTCGCGATGACCGCGTCCTCGGCCTCACGCCGCAGCATGCGCTCGGCGAAGAACCCGCCGGCGGGCAGCACGGAGAGGACGAAGTACAGCCCGGCGGTCTTCAGCGACCACTTCGTCCGGTTCCACGCGTCGGCCCAGAAGATCACGTACAGGACGAAGAGCGCACCGTGCACCGCGCCCATCACCGGCACGGCGTTGAAGTCCGTGGTCCGCTTCAGCACGGAGCAGACCAGCAGGAGGAGGAAGGAGATCGCCTCGGGCGCCGATACCAGGCGGAGGCGGCGGATGGCGGTGGCGGTCTTGAGGTCCACGGGTCACCTTCGGTGGGAATAACGCGGCGGTCGGGTCGGTCTGGACGGCATGCGCGGGCCCGACGGTTTGTGAACGCGCGCACAAGCGTCCCGCCCATTGTGGCAAACCACTGCGGGCCCTCCGGCCCGGGGTCCGCCCCGCGCCCGGCGGGCCCCAGGGGTGCGGTCAGGGTCGTTCTCCACCCACGGGCTCTGTCCGCGGGGCCCGGCCTGCGGTTACCTTCCAGTCGTGGCGATGTTCCGACTTCAGAGCAGCAAGGTGCTCGCCGTCGACATGACCGGGGATGCCGTGAAGGCGAAGAACGGCTCGATGGTCGCGTACGACGGGGAGATGGCCTTCAAGAAGCTCAGCGGCGGCGGCGAGGGCATCCGGGGCATGGTGACCCGGCGGCTGACCGGTGAGCAGATGACGTTGATGGAGGTGAAGGGGCGCGGGACCTGCTGGTTCGCGGACCGGGCCTCCGAGATCAACCTGGTCAGCATCCAGGGCGACAAGCTCTACGTCGAGTCGAGCAACCTGCTCGCGACCGACGGCGGGCTGCGCACGGGCACGGAGTTCACGGGCCTGCGCGGCGCCTCGCAGGGCAACGGGCTGTTCACGACGACCGTCGAGGGCCACGGCCAGGCGGCGATCATGTCGGACGGCCCGGCGGTGGTGCTGCGGGTGAGCGCTCAGTACCCGCTGACCGTCGACCCGGGGGCGTACGTGGCGCACCAGGGCAATCTGCGGCAGTCCTTCCAGTCCGGTGTGACGTTCCGCACGTTGCTCGGGGAGGGCGGCGGCGAGGCCTTCCAGATGCGGTTCGAGGGGGACGGTCTGGTGTACGTGCAGCCGAGCGAGCGGAACACGATCGCGGGAGACGTGTGAGATGGCCTTCCGTGAGATCAACGCGAAGATGATCGAAGCGACGGTCGCGCCCGGTCAGCGGCTGTTCAGTCAGCGCGGCGCGATGCTCGCGTACCGCGGCGAGGTGTCGTTCACGCCCAACACGGCGGGCGGCCAGGGCGGGATCATGTCGATGATCGGCCGCCGGGTCGCCGACGAGGACACCCCCCTGATGACCGTCGAGGGCAGCGGCACGGTCCTGTTCGGGCACGGCGGGCACCACATCCAGGTGATCCGGCTGACCGGCGACACGCTGTACGTGGAGGCGGACCGCCTCCTGGCCTTCGAGGGCTCGCTCCAGCAGGGCACGATGTTCCTGGGCTCGCAGGGCGGCGTCATGGGCATGGTGCGCGGACAGGTCAGCGGCCAGGGGCTGTTCACGACGACGCTGAAGGGGCAGGGGGCCGTCGCGGTCATGGCCCACGGCGGCGTCATCGAGATCCCGATCACCCCGCAGCGCCCGGTCCACGTGGACCCGCAGGCCTACGTCGCCCACCACGGCGACGTCCGCAACAAGCTGTCCACGGCCCTTAGCTGGCGGGACATGGTGGGCCGCGGCTCGGGCGAGGCGTTCCAGCTGGAGCTCAGCGGCAGCGGTGCGGTGTACGTCCAGGCGTCGGAGGAGAAGCTGTGAGCACGTACGGAAGCCCCGGCGCCGGTCCCGCGGTCTTCGACCCGGCGACGCTGCCGCCCGACGACAACGTCAACGCGTACACCTTCTGCGTGGAGCTCAAGGGGAGCCAGTGGTTCCTTCAGAAGGGGAAGATGATCGCCTACTACGGGTCGATCGACTTCAACGGCGTCGGACACGGCCGGCTGGACCGTCTCGTCCGTACGTCGTTCCATTCGCCACTGCACGCGAGCGACTGGGTCGTGGCGGAGGGCTCGGGCAAGACGCTCCTCGCCGACCGGGCCTTCGACGTCAATTCGTACGACCTCGAAGACGGCAACCTGACCATTCGCTCGGGCAACCTCCTCGCTTTTCAGCCAACTCTGTCACTGAAGCAATCAATCGTGCCGGGTTTTCTGACCCTCATCGGAACCGGAAAGTTCGTGGCCGCGTCGAACGGACCGGTGGTGTTCATGGAGCCCCCGATCCGGGTCGACCCCCAGGCCCTGGTCGGCTGGGCCGACTGCCCCTCCCCGTGCCACCACTACGACCACGGGTACATGACCGGCGTCATGGGCGGTCTACGTGCACTGACGGGCCTGGGCGGGGCCTCCGGCGAGGAGCACCAGTTCGAGTTCGTCGGCGCCGGGACGGTGCTGCTCCAGTCGTCGGAGACCCTGATGGCGGAGCACGCCACGGGGGCCGTTCCGCATCAGGCCGGCGTGCCCGGCGGCGGGGCGCACAGCCCGCAGGCGGGACAGTCCGGCGCACCGCGTCTTCCCGGACAGCTGGGGGACCTCCAGCGTCGCTTCGGGCTGTGAGCGGTAGTCTGCGGAGTGTGACATCGAACGCCTGCGCACTGCTGTTCGCCAGGCGGGCGCCGTCACACGCCACCCCTCACTAGTTCGCCTTTCAACCTTTTAGGTAGACTTCATTCATGGAGACCGAGACGGCCACCCGCTGGCTGACCGATGCGGAGCAGTGCGCCTGGCGCACCCACCTGGAGGTCAACAGGCTGTTGACGTACCAGCTCGAAAAAGACCTGCAGCCGTTCGGCCTGACAATGAACGACTACGAGATCCTGGTGAATCTCTCCGAGTCCGAGGGCCAGAGGATGCGGATGAGCGACCTCGCCTCCGCCACCCTCCAGTCCAAGAGCCGCCTCTCGCACCAGATCACGCGCATGGAGAACGCGGACCTGGTCCGGCGGGAGAACTGCGAGTCGGACCGCCGGGGGCTCTACGCGGTCCTCACCGACCACGGCATGGCGACGATGCAGAAGGTCGCGCCCCACCACGTGGCGTCCGTGCGCAGGCACTTCATCGACCTGCTGTCCCCCGAGGCCCTGACCGAACTCGACAAGGCACTCAAGCCCATCGCGGAGCACCTGCGCGGCCATCGCGGACGCCCGTAGCCGGACGCCTCCTAGGCCAGCGGCAGGCGGAGTTCGAACAGGGCTCCGCCTGCGGGCCCCCGCCCGGCGGTGAGCGTGCCTCCGTGCCGGACGGCCACGTCGCGGGCGATCGCGAGCCCCAGCCCGGCTCCGCCGTCGTCGCGGCTGCGGGCCGCGTCCAGCCGGACGAACCGTTCGAAGATCCGCTCCCGGTCGCCGTCGGGCACGCCGTCGCCGTCGTCGGCCACGCCGACCACAGCCCGGTCTCCCTCGCGCCGCACGTGCACGGTCACGGCCGACCGGGCGTGCCGCTGGGCGTTGTCGAGCAGATTGGCGAGCACCCGGCCCAGCTGCCCCCGCGAGCCGGCCACGTCCACCGGCTCCGCGTCCACGGTCACACCCGTCCGTCCCTCGGCCTCCTCCCGGGCGAGCCCGGCGAGGTCGACCTTCGCGTCGTTCGGCCGCTCCCCCGCGTCCAGCCGGGCGAGCAGGAGCAGATCGGCGGCCAGCCGCTGGAGCCGGACGGTGTCCTCCACGGCCCCGTCGAGGTCCAGCAGCTCGGGGTGCGCGGCGGCCACCTCCAGCTGTGTCCGCAGCGAGGCGATCGGGCTGCGCAGTTCGTGGGAGGCGTCGGCGACGAACCGCCGCTGCCGCTCCACGGACGTCTCCAGCGCCGCGAGCGTCTCGTTGGTGGTGCTGGCGAGCCGGGCGATCTCGTCGTGCGTGTCCGGCTCCGGAACGCGCCGCGCGAGATCCTCCGACTGGGTGATCGCGGCCATCTCGCGCCGGATCCCCTCCACGGGCCGCAGGGCCCGCCGGGTCACCAGCCAGGTCACGGCCGCGACGACACCGAGCAGCAGCGGGAACCCGATCAGCATCACCGTCAGCGCGGTGCGCACCGCCCCGTGCTCGGCGGCCAGCGGGGAACCGGCGTAGACCGTGAGGTGCCCCCGGTCGTGGGTCTCGACCTCGACGGCTGCGAACCGGTAGTCCTGCGCCTGTCCGTCGATGGTCGCGGAGCCGTTGCTGAAGACGCTCTCCCCGGAGATCTCACCGGGCTCCAGGGCCTCGCCCGCCTCCTCGGGGTCGTCATCGTCGCCCCCGGGCGGTGTCGCCGCCGGCTGCGGCTTCACCCGGTCGCTGTCCGTCCCGCTGATCCGCTCCAGGTCCTCGCTGGCCGCGACCAGCCGCTTGTGCTCGTCCAGGACCTGCACCGGGCCGTCGTCGCCGTCCAGCCCGGAGAGCTTGTCGTACGGCGTTCCGGCGGCGAGCTCGGAGGCGACGGCCCGCGCGGAGCGCTCCGCCTGCGTGCCGGCCTCGCCGATCAGATTGGACCGCAGGGACAGCAGCACGGCGGCCCCGGCCGCGACGAGCGCCACCGCGACCACGAGCGTGGCTCCCAGCGTGGCCCGTGCCCGGACGGACCCGAACAGCCGCCTCACGGCGATGTCTCCAGCCGGTAGCCGGCCCCGCGCACGGTCCGGATCAGCCCGGCGCGCAGCTTCCGCCGCAGCGTGCTCACGTACACCTCGACGATGTTCGGATCGCCGTCGTACGCGAAGTCCCAGACGTGCTCCAGGATCTCGGACTTGGACACCACCTCGCCGGGCCGCAGCACGAGCTGCTCCAGTACGGAGAACTCCTTGGCGGTGAGGGCGATCTCGTCCTCACCCAGGAACACCCGCCGGGCGGCCGTGTCCAGCTTCAGATCACCGTGCACGTGCACGGGCGAGGCCCCGGCCCCCTGCCCGCGCCGCCGCAGCAGCGCCTTGACCCGGGCGACCAGCACGACGTACGAGAACGGCTTGGTCAGGTAGTCGTCCGCACCCGTGTCGAGCCCCTCGGCCTCGTCGTACTCGCCGTCCTTGGCGGTCAGCATCAGGATCGGCACCTCGTGCCCGGCGGCGCGCAGGGCGGCGCAGACCCGGTAGCCGTTCAGGCCGGGCAGCATGATGTCGAGGATGACCAGGTCGTACGTGCCCTCCGATGCCTGGTGCAGCCCTTCCCGTCCGTCGTGGACGACGTCCACGGCGTACCCCTCGGCCGTCAGGCCCCTGGCGAGCGACAGGGCCAGCCGCTTCTCGTCCTCCACGATCAACAGGCGCATGCGTAAAGAGTGGCAAAGGGAACCTGAAGATCACTTCAGGGGTCTTCAGGTTCCTCTCAGCCTCCGTCAGCCAGAGTCGAAGACATCGAAAACGAAACGACTCGGGAGGAACCCGCATGAAGCGCAACATCGTGATCGCCGCTGTGACCGCCGCCGCTCTGATCGGAGGCGGGACGGCCACGGCCATCGCGACCACGGGAGACGACCATGGCTCGGCGCGGCAGGCGGCGAACACGAAGCTGTCGGACGACGGCAACCGTGACGACCAGGAGGACCGCGACGACCGCGACGACCGCGACGACGCCGCCAGGCTCTCCTCCTCCGACGTCACCGCGCCCGAGGCCATCGCCTCCGCGCTGAAGCACACGTCGGGCACGGTCGTCTCCGCCGAGCTGGACGACGAGGACGACAGCGGCAAGCTGGTGTGGAACGTCGACGTCCTGTCGGGCGACAACGCCTGGCACAGCGTGAGCGTCGACCCGTCCAACGGCAAGGTGCTCGGTGCGCAGGCCGACGACGAGGACGACACGGCACAGGTGCGGGCCGCGCTGAAGGGCTCCTCGGTGACGGCCGAGGAGGCCGCGAAGGCCGCCGCCGGCAAGGGCGTGGTGACGTCCGTCGGCCTCGACGAGGACGGCAAGGACAAGTCCTGGGAGGCCGAGACCCGTACGTCCGGCGGCGCCGAGCAGGACTGGAAGATCGACCTGAAGTCGGGCAAGGTCACGGCGGACCGCGCCGACCGGAACGACCAGGACGACGACGCGGACGACCAGGACTGACCAACCGCGCTGCCGTATCCCCGACCGCCCCGGCGTCCACGTGACGCCGGGGCGTCGTGCGGCTCGGCGCGGTGCGCTGTACAGACCTTGCGCCGTGTCAACCGGACCGCGTGGCGGGAGAGCACGCCCCGAACCACTGCTCGGCGCCGAACTCCTCGAATCGCTCCACCTCGGTGAACCCCAGCTTGGCGGCGAGACGCATCGAGCGACGGTTCGCGGTCTGCGTGCAGAGCACCACCGGCTCACCGGGGAGTGCGCCGGCGCACCAGTCGAGCGCCGCCGCGCACGCCTCGGCGGCGTACCCGCGTCCCCACGCCTCCGGCAGGAACATGTAGCCGAGCTCGATCTCCCCGGCATCCGGGCTCAGACGCCCCGGGCGCTCTGGGACGCGCCGTTCGAGCGTGACCGTGCCGATCATCGCTCCGCCGAGATCGGCCACGAAAAGGCCGGGCCGCTGCCCGGGGATCTCTGGAATCACACGTTCGAGCTCATCGCGCGGCCGGGGGCCGCCGAGGTGGGCCCGCACCTCCGGCGACGCGAGCAGTTCGACGAACTCCGGACGGTCCCGGGCCTCGGACGCCCGGAGCGTGAGCCGTCCGGTCCGTATCGGGGCAGGTGGCCATGCCACGAGCGCTAACCCAGTCATGGCGGGCAACCTATCGCGCGCCCGTGCGAGCGACCGGTGAAGAAGACCAGGCGGCCCACGGGGCGCGCGGCCCGGGCTCAACGGTCCGTCCTGCCGGGCGACGCGGCCCGACCACCACCGGCGAGGAGGTGCCGGACTCCCGCGCCCGCCCCCGGCCCCAACCGACGAAGACGCCGGCGCCTCAGCCCTCCGTCAACCCCGCCACCAGTTCGTCAGCCGCCCGGTACGGATCCAGCTCGCCCGCCACGATCCGCTCCGCAAGCGCCCCGAGCCGCCGGTCGCCGTGCAGGTCTCCGATCCGCTCCCGCAGGGCCGTCACCGCGATCGACTCGACCTCGTGCGAAGCCCGGGCCGCCCGCCGTTCCGCCAGTACGCCCCGCTCCTCCATCCACGCCCGGTGCTTCTCCAGCGCCTCGACGACCTCGTCGACGCCCTCGCCCCGCGCGGCCACCGTCTTCACGATCGGCGGACGCCAGTCGCCCGGCCCCCGGGACTCCCCCAGCCCCAGCATGTGGTTCAGCTCGCGAGCCGTCGCGTCCGCCCCGTCCCGGTCGGCCTTGTTCACGACGTACACGTCGCCGATCTCCAGGATCCCGGCCTTGGCCGCCTGGATCCCGTCCCCCATCCCCGGCGCGAGCAGCACCACGGACGTGTCGGCCTGCGAGGCGATCTCCACCTCGGACTGCCCCACGCCCACCGTCTCCACCAGGATCACGTCACAGCCGGCGGCGTCGAGGACCCGGATCGCCTGCGGGGCCGCCCAGGCCAGCCCGCCCAGATGCCCGCGCGTCGCCATCGACCGGATGTACACGCCCGGGTCGGACGCGTGCTCCGACATCCGCACCCGGTCCCCGAGCAGCGCACCGCCCGAGAAGGGGGACGACGGGTCGACGGCGAGCACGCCGACCCGCTTGTCCTGCTTACGGTACGCCGAGACCAGCGCCGAGGTCGACGTCGACTTGCCGACCCCGGGCGACCCGGTCAGCCCGACCACGTACGCCCCGCCCGTCAGCGGCGCGAGCGCCGCCATGACCTCCCGCAGCTGCGGGGACGCCCCCTCCACCAGGGAGATCAGCCGGGCCACGGCCCGCGGCCGGCCTTCCCTGGCCTGGGCCACCAGGGTGGAGACGTCCTGCATCACAGCTCCGTTCAGATAGGGGACGTACCGAAACTCAGGCCTGGGCCTTGGGCACCCGCACGATCAGCGCGTCGCCCTGCCCACCGCCACCGCACAGCGCGGCCGCACCCACGCCACCGCCGCGCCGCTTCAACTCCAGCGCGAGATGCAGCACGAGCCGCGCACCGGACATCCCGATCGGGTGACCCAGGGCAATGGCGCCACCGTTGACATTCACCTTTTCGGTGGACACGCCGAGGTCCTTCATGGACTGCACGGCCACAGCCGCGAACGCCTCGTTGATCTCGATGAGGTCGAGGTCCGCGACCTCCAGGCCCTCCTTCTTCAGCGCGTGCAGGATCGCGTTGGACGGCTGCGACTGGAGCGAGTTGTCCGGCCCGGCCACGTTGCCGTGCGCCCCGATCTCGGCGATCCACTCCAGGCCGAGCTCCTGGGCCTTGGCCTTGCTCATCACGACGACGGCGGCGGCACCGTCGGAGATCTGCGAGGCGGAACCGGCCGTGATCGTGCCGTCCTTGGAGAACGCCGGACGCAGCTTCCCGAGCGACTCCGCGGTCGTGTCACCGCGGATGCCCTCGTCCTTGCTGAACAGCACCGGGTCGCCCTTGCGCTGCGGGATCTCCACGGGCGTGATCTCGGCCTCGAACAGGCCGTTCTTCTGCGCGGCGGCGGCCCGCTGGTGCGACAGCGCGGCGATCTCGTCCTGCTCGGGCCGCGCGATGCCCAGACGGGTGTTGTGCTTCTCCGTCGACTCGCCCATGGCGACGCCGTCGAAGGAGTCGGTCAGACCGTCGTATGCCATGGCGTCGAGCATCTCGACGGCGCCGTACTTGAAGCCCTCGCGGGACTTCGGCAGCAGGTGCGGGGCGTTCGTCATGGACTCCTGGCCGCCGGCGACGACCACGTCGAACTCGCCCGCGCGGATGAGCTGGTCGGCGAGCGCGATGGCGTCGAGGCCCGACAGACACACCTTGTTGATGGTCAGCGCCGGCACGTTCATCGGGATGCCGGCCTTGACCGCGGCCTGGCGGGCCGGGATCTGCCCCGCCCCGGCCTGGAGCACCTGGCCCATGATCACGTACTGGACCTGGTCGCCGCCGATCCCCGCACGGTCGAGGGCGGCCTTGATCGCGAAGCCGCCGAGGTCGGCTCCGGAGAAGGACTTCAGCGATCCGAGCAACCGCCCCATGGGCGTACGCGCTCCCGCGACGATCACCGAGCTGTTCGCTTCGGAAGTTCCAGAAGACATGAGCTGCGATCCCCTTACCGGCTGCACAGCCGAGGAGTGAACGAGGGTTTACTTCGAATGTACTGAGTGGCACTCCGTGCCGTCATCGGGCTGTCGGTGTGATCGCGCGCACGTTGCGTAACCACCTCCGGGGCGTTGCACTGAATCCATGCTGACGCGAATCGACCACATCGGAATCGCCTGTTTCGACCTCGACAAGACCGTCGAGTTCTACCGTGCCACCTACGGCTTCGAGGTGTTCCACTCCGAGGTCAACGAGGAGCAGGGTGTACGCGAGGCCATGCTCAAGATCAACGAGACGTCCGACGGCGGTGCCTCCTACTTGCAGCTCCTGGAGCCGACCCGCGAGGACTCCACCGTCGCCAAGTGGCTCGCGAAGAACGGCGAGGGCGTCCACCACATCGCTTTCGGTACGGCAGACGTCGACGGCGACGCCGAGGAGATCAAGGGCAAGGGCGTACGCGTGCTGTACGAAGAGCCGCGAATCGGTTCCATGGGGTCACGGATCACCTTCCTGCACCCCAAGGACTGTCATGGCGTACTGACAGAACTGGTCACTTCGGCGCCTGTTGAGTCACCTGAGCACTGACCCTCGTACATAGGGGCCGGTAGGGTTGGGGGCGGTCGCCGCTCAGTCCAGGGTGACCGCGGTCCCGCCGTGCTGCGGCAGGACCACCGGGGTCCGGGTTTCGGGGGACGAGCGTCGGGGCAGCAGCCTCTGCTCCGCCGATGATCTGACACCATTCCCCGGGGGCCCCGTTCGGCGGATGGACGGAGCTCGTTTGGAGAGTGTTGCGACCAGGGGACGGATGGGACCGCGCAGTGCGGGGCTACGAGAGCCAGGAGCGAGAGCCGGCGGCTGACGTCGACCACCTCTCTCGGTTCGAAGCCGAGATGAAGCGGCTGAAGACCGAGCGGGAAAAGGCGATCCAGCACGCCGAGGACCTCGGCTACCAGGTCGAGGTGCTGCGCGCCAAGCTGCACGAGGCGCGGCGCACCATCATGTCCCGGCCCTCCTTCGAGGGGGGCGACATCGGCTGGCAGGCCGAGCAGTTGCTGCGCAACGCGCAGGTGCAGGCCGACCAGATCCGCGCGGACGCCGACCGCGAGCTGAGCGAGGCGCGGGCGCAGACCCAGCGGATCCTCCAGGAGCACGCCGAGCAGGCCGCCCGGCTCCAGGCCGAGCTGCACCAGGAGGCGGTGACCCGCCGCCAGCAGCTGGACCAGGAACTGGCCGAGCGCCGCCAGACGGTCGAGTCGCACGTCAACGAGAACGTGGCCTGGGCCGAGCAGCTGCGGGCCCGCACCGAGCAGCAGGCCCGCCGGCTGCTGGAGGAGTCCCGCGCCGAGGCCGAGCAGGCCCTGGCCTCCGCCCGGGCGGAGGCCGAGCGGCTGGCGACAGAGGCCCGGCAGCGGCTGACGGGTGCGGCCGAGGAGGCCCGCGCCGAGGCCGAGCAGATCCTGCGCCGCGCCCGCACGGACGCCGAGCGCCTGCTGAACGCCGCCTCCACGCAGGCCCAGGAGGCCACCGACCACGCCGAGCAGCTGCGGACCTCGACCGCCACCGAGTCGGAGTCCGCGCGTCGCGAGGCCCAGGAGCTGAGCAAGGCCGCCGAGCAGCGGATGGCCGAGGCCGAGGAGGCGCTGCGCAAGGCGCAGACCGAGTCGGAGAAGCTGGTCGCGGAGGCCAAGGAGGCCGCCGCCAAGGCCCTGGCGAGTGCCGAGTCCGCGAACGAGACGCGCACGCGCACGGCCAAGGAGCAGGTCGCCCGGCTGGTCGAGGAGGCCACAAAGGAGGCCGAGAACACCAAGTCCGAGGCCGAGCAGCTGGTCGCCGACGCCCGTGCCGAGGCCGAGAAGATCGTCGCGGAGGCCTCCGAGAAGGCCCGCACGCTCACCGCCGAGGAGACCGCGACCCAGCTGTCCAAGGCGGCCAGGACCGCCGAGGAGGTCCTCAACAAGGCGTCGGAGGACGCCAAGAAGACCACGAAGGCGGCGGCCGAGGAGGCCGAGCGGATCCGCTCGGAGGCCGAGGCCGAGGCGGACCGGCTGCGGGCCGAGGCGCACGACATCGCCGAGCAGCTCAAGGGTGCGGCGAAGGACGACACCAAGGAGTACCGCGCCAAGACGGTCGAGTTGCAGGAGGAGGCCCGCCGGCTGCGCGGCGAGGCCGAGCAGCTGCGGGCGGACGCGGTCGACGAGGGCGAGAAGATCCGCGCCGAGGCCCGCAAGGAGGCCGTGGCGCAGATCGAGGAGGCGGCGAAGTCCGCCGAGGAGCTGCTCGCCAAGGCCAAGGCGGACGCGGACGAGCTGCGGACGACGGCCCAGACGGACAGCGAGAGGGTCCGTACCGAGGCCATCGAGCGGGCGACGACGCTGCGCCGGCAGGCCGAGGAGACCCTCCAGCGCACCCGGCAGGAGGCCGAGCGGCACCGCGAGGAGGTCGTCGAGCAGGCCGAGGCGCTCCGGGAGGAAGCCGAGCGCAGGGCGCGGGAGCTGCACGAGGAGACCGAGCGGGCCATAGAGGTCCGCCGGGCGGAGGCCGCCGAGGAGCTGACGCGGCTCCAGACGGAGGCGGAGGAGCGGCTGACGGCCGCCGAGCAGGCGCTGTCGGACGCCCGTGAGGAGGCCGCGCGGATCCGCCGCGAGGCCACCGAGGAGAACGAGCGGCTGCGCGCCGAGGCCGCCGAGCGGATCCGGACGCTCCGGCAGCAGGCCGAGGCGGAGGCCGAGCGGCTGCGTGACGAGGCCGCGTCCGACGCGTCCGCGGCGCGGGCCGAGGGCGAGGCCGTCGCCGTACGGCTGCGTTCGGAGGCGGCGAGCGAGGCCGAGCGGCTGAAGTCGGAGGCGCAGGAGAGCGCCGACCGGATGCGCGCGGAGGCCCAGTCCGCCGCCGAGCGGCTCGCCGCGGAGGCTTCGGAGACGCTGGCCGCAGCCCAGGAGGAGGCCAACCGGCGCCGCCGCGAGGCCGAGGAGCTTCTCGGCAGCGCCCGGCAGGAGGCCGACCAGGAGCGCGAGCGGGCCCGCGAGCAGAGCGAGGAGCTGCTGGCCTCGGCGCGCAAGCGCGTCGAGGATGCGCAGACCGAGGCCGTACGACTGGTCGAGGAGGCCGACCGCCGGGCCACGGAGATGGTGTCGGCGGCCGAGCAGCACGCCCAGCAGGTCCGGGACTCCGTCGCCGGACTGCACGAGCAGGCCCAGGAGGAGATCACCGGTCTGCGTTCCGCCGCCGAGCACGCGGCGGACCGGACGCGCCGCGAGGCCCAGGAGGAGGCGGACCGGGTCCGCTCCGACGCCTATGCCGAGCGGGAGCGGGCGAGCGAGGACGCGGGCCGGCTGCGGCGCGAGGCGCACGAGGAGTCCGAGGCCGCCAAGGCGCTCGCCGAGCGGACGATGTCCGAGGCGATCTCGGAGGCGGAGCGGATCCGCGCGGACGTCGCCGAGCACGCCCAGCGGGTGCGCACGGAGGCATCGGACGCGATCGCCGAGGCCGAGCAGAGCGCCTCGCGCACCCGGGCGGACGCCCGGGAGGACGCCAACCGCATCCGCTCGGACGCGGCGACGCAGGCGGACACCCTCATCACCGAGGCCCGCAACGAGGCGGAGCGGCTGACGACGGAGACGCTCCAGGAGACCGACCGGCTGCGCATGGACACGGTCGCCGAGGCCGAGCGGGTCCGTACGGAGGCGGTCGCCGAGGCCGAGCGCGTCCGTTCCGAGGCGGCCACCGAGGCCGAGCGGGTGCGCTCGGAGTCGGTCGCCAAGGCCGAGCAGCTCGTCGGGGAGGCCACGAGCGAGGCGGAGCGGCTGCGGGCCGAGGCCGCCGAGACGGTCGGTTCGGCGCAGAGCCACGCGGAGCGGATCCGCGCCGAGGCCGGACGGGTCAAGACCGACGCGGAGGCGGAGGCGGAGCGGCTGGTCAGCGCCGCGCGCGAGGAGGCCGACCGCACGCTGGACGAGGCCCGCAAGGACGCCAACAAGCGGCGCTCCGAGGCGGCCGAGCAGGTCGACAAGCTCATCACGGAGACCACGGCCGAGGCGGACAAGCTGCTGACCGAGGCGCAGCAGCAGGCGCACAAGACCACCGCGGAGGCCGAGTCGCGGGCCGACACCATGGTGGGCGCGGCCCGCAAGGAGGCCGACCGGCTCGTCTCCGAGGCGACGGTCGAGGGCAACTCGCGGGTGGAGAAGGCCCGTACGGACGCGGACGAGCTGCTGGTCGGCGCGCGCCGGGACGCCACGCAGATAAGGGAGCGCGCCGAGGAGCTGCGCGACCGCATCACCTCCGAGATCGAGGAGCTGCACGAGCGGGCCCGCCGGGAGTCGGCCGAGACGATGAAGTCGGCGGGCGACCGCTGCGACGCGCTCGTCAAGGCGGCCGAGGAGCAGCTGGCGAAGGCGCAGGCGAAGGCCAAGGAGATCGTCTCGGAGGCCAACTCCGAGGCGGGCAAGGTCCGTATCGCCGCGGTGAAGAAGGCGGAGGGGCTGCTCAAGGAGGCCGAGCAGAAGAAGTCCACGCTGGTCCGGGAGGCCGAGGAGCTCAAGGCCGAGGCGATCCGCGAGGCCAAGCGCACGGTCGAGGAGGGCAAGCGCGAGCTGGAGGTGCTGGTCCGGCGCCGCGAGGACATCAACGCCGAGATCTCCCGTGTCCAGGACGTCCTGGAGGCGTTGGAGTCCTTCGAGGCCCCCGCCACGGGCAAGGACAACGGAGTCAAGGCGGGCGCGACGGTCGGCGCACCCCGTTCGGGTGGCAAGGGCTCGGATAGCTAGCCAAATGGGGCGAATCCGGTGTGTGCTGGGGCCTTTGACCAAGTCTTTGGCAAGCGGTCCGGGGGTTAGCCACCCAAAAGGGGTGTCATTTTCCAGATCAAACGCGCATCCGCTCGATGACACACCGTTTCGGCCCCTAGGATTCCACCTATCACCTCACCGGTCTCATTCGACAGGAACCCCATGAGCGACACTTCCCCCTACGGCTTCGAGCTTGTGCGGCGTGGGTACGACCGCGCTCAGGTGGACGAACGTATCTCCAAGCTCGTCTCCGACCGTGACAGCGCTCTCGCCCGCATCACCGCTCTGGAAAAGCGCATCGAAGAGCTCCACCTCGAGACGCAGAACGCCCAGGCCCAGATCACCGACGCCGAGCCGTCGTACGCGGGTCTCGGTGCGCGCGTGGAGAAGATCCTCCGCCTCGCCGAGGAAGAGGCGAAGGACCTGCGCGAGGAGGCCCGGCGCGCGGCCGAGCAGCACCGCGAGCTCGCCGAGTCGGCGGCCCAGCAGGTGCGCAACGACGCCGAGTCGTACTCGGCGGAGCGCAAGGCGAAGGCCGAGGACGAGGGCCTGCGGATCGTCGAGAAGGCCAAGAGTGACGCGTCCCAGCTGCGTGCCGAGGCGCAGAAGGACGCGCAGTCCAAGCGCGAGGAGGCGGACGCCCTCTTCGAGGAGACCCGCGCGAAGGCCGCGCAGGCCGCCGCCGACTTCGAGACGAACCTCGCCAAGCGGCGCGAGCAGTCCGAGCGCGACCTGGCCTCCCGTCAGGCCAAGGCCGAGAAGCGCCTCGCCGAGATCGAGCACCGCGCCGAGCAGCTGCGCCTGGAGGCCGAGAAGCTGCGCACGGACGCCGAGCGCCGCGCCCGCCAGACGGTGGAGACGGCCCAGCGCCAGGCCGAGGACATCGTGGCCGACGCCAACGCCAAGGCCGACCGCATCCGTTCGGAATCCGAGCGCGAGCTGGCCGCTCTCACCAACCGCCGCGACAGCATCAACGCCCAGCTGACGAACGTCCGCGAGATGCTCGCGACGCTCACGGGCGCCGCGGTGGCCGCCGCCGGCACGCCGGCCGAGGACGAGCCGATCTCCCGTGGGGTCCCGGCCCAGCAGTCCCGGTAACACGCGGGCATACGGAGGCTGAATCTCCGCAAAGCCCTCTGCCGCTCGGGTGGCAGAGGGCTTTGTTGCGTTCTAGCGTGGCGGGCATGATTGAGCTGGAGGGGCTGACCAAGCGGTACGGCGAGAAGGTGGCGGTCAACAACCTGTCGTTCACCGTGAGACCGGGCATCGTCACCGGCTTCCTCGGGCCGAACGGCGCCGGCAAGTCGACGACCATGCGGATGATCCTGGGGCTCGACCACCCGACCGCGGGCGACGTCCGTATCGACGGCAAGCACTACCAGCAGCTCAAGGATCCGCTGACGTACATCGGCGCCCTGCTGGAGGCCAAGGCGTGGCACGGCGGGCGCACCGCCTACAACCATCTGCTGTGTCTCGCGCAGAGCAACGGCATTCCGAGCGGCCGGGTGCGGGACGTGCTGGAGACGGTCGGTCTGACGGCGGTCGCGAGGAAGAAGACCAAGGGCTTCTCGATGGGCATGGGGCAGCGACTCGGCATCGCCGCGGCACTGCTCGGCGATCCGCGGATCCTGATGTTCGACGAGCCGGTCAACGGTCTCGACCCCGAGGGCATCCACTGGATCCGCACCCTGATGAAGTCGCTCGCCGCGCAGGGCCGGACCGTGTTCGTCTCCTCCCATCTGATGAGCGAGATGGCCCTGACGGCCGAGCACCTCGTCGTCATCGGGCAGGGGCGGCTGCTCGCGGACACCTCCATGGCGGACTTCATCGCCCGCAACTCACGCTCGTATGTCCGGGTCCGCAGTCCGCAGCGGGAGCGGCTGCTCGACGTGCTGCACCAGGCCGGGATCGTGGCGGCGGAGAGCGGGGACGGGGTGCTGGAGGTGGACGGCGGCAAGGCCGAGCAGATCGGTGAGCTGGCGACCCAGCACCGGATCACGCTGCACGAGCTGAGCCCTCAACAGGCCTCGCTGGAGGAGGCGTTCATGCAGCTGACCGCGGAGTCGGTGGAGTACCACGCACACAGCGGGACGAGCGCGACGGGCCCCGAGCCGGCGCGGCAGCAGTGGGGCGACGGCTGGAAGAGGGGCTGAGCATGGCGGTGACACAGGTCGTACGGTCGGAGTGGACCAAGATCCGGTCGGTGGCGTCCACGGTGTGGACCCTCTCGCTGGTGGTGGTCGTGACGGTCGCCCTCGGCATGCTGATCTCGGCACTGTCGAAGAACGAGTTCGACTCGATGAACGCGCAGGACCGGGCCGACTTCGACCCCACGTTCATCAGCTTCGCGGGGATGAGCCTGGGGCAGCTCGCGATGATCGTCTTCGGGGTGCTGGTGGTGTCGAACGAGTACAGCACCGGCATGATCCGCACCTCGCTGGCCGCGGTGCCGCAGCGCGGCGCCTTCCTGTTCAGCAAGATCGCAGTCGCCAGTGGGCTCGCCCTGCTGGTCGGGCTCGTCACCAGCTTCGCCGCCTTCTTCCTGGGACAGGCGATGCTGGGCTCGCACCGGGCGGAGATCGGGGACCCCGGGGTGCTGCGGGCCGTGCTCGGCGGCGGCCTCTACATGGCGCTGATCGCGATGTTCTCCATGGGCGTCGCCGCGATGCTGCGCTCGCCGATGCTGTCGCTGGGCATCCTGATGCCGTTCTTCTTCCTGATCTCCAACATCCTGGGCAATGTCGACGCGACGAAGAAGGTCGGCCGGTTCCTTCCCGACCAGGCCGGCAGCAAGATCATGCAGGTGGTCACGCCGATCGACGACGACACGCCGTACGGGCCGTGGGGCGGCCTCGGGATCATGGGGCTGTGGGTGCTCGCGGCGCTCGTCGGCGGTTACGTGCTGCTGAAGAAGCGCGATGCCTAGAGGACGGGCTCGGCCATACCTTTACCTCCTCTTGGGCGGAACCGTCAGCGCCTCGATATCCTCCTAACCCTTACGGGGGCGTGTGCCCCGCTGTCCTGAACCTTGCGATGGGTGCGGAGCATGATCGAAGCAGTCGGCCTGACGAAGCGCTACGGCGACAAGACCGCTGTGTACAACCTTTCCTTCCAGGTGCGGCCCGGGGCCGTCACCGGCTTCCTCGGACCGAACGGCTCGGGCAAGTCCACGACGATGCGGATGATCCTCGGTGTGGACAACCCGACGGCCGGGCAGGTGACGATCGGCGGCTATCCGTACCGCAGGCTGCCCAACGCCGCCCGCCAGGTCGGTGCCCTGCTGGACGCCAAGGCGGTGCACGGCGGCCGGTCCGCCCGCAACCACCTGCTCTCCCTGGCCCAGGTGTCGGGCATCCCGGCCCGGCGGGTGGACGAGGTGCTCGGGGTCGTCGGTCTGCAGGACGTGGCCAGGAAGCGGTCCAAGGGCTTCTCCCTCGGCATGGGGCAGCGGCTCGGCATCGCCGCCGCGCTGCTCGGTGACCCGCAGGTGCTGCTGTTCGACGAGCCGGTCAACGGCCTCGACCCCGAGGGCATCCTCTGGGTCCGCAACCTGATGAAGGCGCTGGCGGCGGAAGGCCGTACGGTCTTCGTCTCCTCCCACCTGATGAGCGAGATGGCGCTGACCGCCGACCACCTCATCGTCATCGGGCGCGGTCAGCTGCTCGCCGACATGAGCGTGAGCGACTTCATCTCGGCGAACTCCGCGGACTTCGCCCGGGTGCGCACGCCCGACACCGAGCCGCAGCAGCGCGAGAAGCTGTCGGCCGCGCTGACCGAGTCGGGCGGCCATGTGCTGCCCGAGCAGGACGGCGCGCTGCGCGTGACGGGGCTGGCCCTGCCGCGCATCAGCGACATCGCACACGACCACGACGTACGGCTGTGGGAACTGTCGCCGCACCAGGCCTCCCTGGAGGAGGCGTACATGCGGATGACGCAGGGCGCCGTCGACTACCGCTCGACGATCGACCAGAAGGAAGGGCTCCAGCAGCCGCTGCCGCCCGGCGCGCAGCCGCCGATGCCGGTGCCCGGGCAGGGCCAGCCGGGGTGGTACGCCCCGCCGCCGCCCCAGCAGGGCGGCCAGCCGTTCCCGGCTCCGCCGCAGGGCGCACCGGGCCAGGCCCCGGCAGGCCCGTACGGCGCCCCGGCGGTTCCCGGCGCCGCTCCGAGCGCCCCCGGCGCCCCC
>NZ_WWIC01000151.1:0-20471 GCF_009872555.1 Streptomyces sp. SID5643 | reverse complement strand
GGACCGGGACCGGCCGCGACGTCCGTCCCGCCGGCGCCGGAGACCACCGGGCACGTGCCGCTGCCGCCCGGCGGCCCGGTCGCCATGCCGATGGCCCCGCCCGCCGCGACCGTTCCCGACCCCGCCGGCACGACCCTCGCGGTGCTGCTCATCGGCCCCGCGGGCGCGGGCAAGACCAGCGTCGCCAAGTACTGGGCGGACCACCGCCGGGTCCCCACGGCCCACATCAGCCTCGACGACGTGCGCGAGTGGGTCCGCTCCGGCTTCGCCGACCCCCAGTCCGGGTGGAACGACAACTCCGAGGCGCAGTACCGCCTGGCCCGCCGCACGTGTGGTTTCGCCGCGCGCAATTTCCTGGCCAACGGCATTTCCTGCATCCTCGACGACGCGGTCTTCCCCGACCGCCCGGTCGTCGGCCTCGGCGGCTGGAAGCGCCACGTCGGGCCGGGCCTGCTGCCGGTCGTCCTCCTGCCCGGGCTGGACATCGTCCTCGAACGCAACGCGGAGCGCTCGGGCAACCGACGGCTCTCGGACGAGGAGGTCGCCCGCATCCACGGCCGCATGGCCGGCTGGTACGGATCTGGCCTGCCGATCATCGACAACTCCCAGCTGGACGTACCGGAGACGGCGAGGGTCCTGGACGAGGTCCTGGCCAGGTCGATCGCCAGCCCACCCCAGTGGTGAACGCCCCGCAGTCGAGCGCCCCGTAGGGGCGCGGGGAACTGCGCGACAAGCCCCCCGCACAGGCGCGGACGGCACGCGACCCCGCGCGGCACGACCCCTCCCGAAACAGCGCCCCAACCCACCCGGACAAATCAGGCACCGCCCACTCAGACGCCCTCAACCAGCGCAAAACCGACGGAGCTCATACGCTCGGGTCATGTCAGAGGTGTACGCGGCCCGCCGGACGCGTCTGAGGGATTACTGCAATGCGGGCGGCAGCGCGGCGGCGCTGGTCTCCCGCCCCGCCAACGTGCGCTATCTCGCGGGCGCCGCCCCGCAGGGCGCCGTTCTGCTCCTGGGCAGAACCGAGGAGCAGGACCTCCTGGTCCGTGCCGGACCCACGGCCGACCGCCCCACGCAGGAGCGCCCCGACGAGGCCCTGCGCGTCCAGACCCTGCCCGGAGCCGGTGGCGGTGACCCGGCCGTCGCGGCCGCCCGTCTCGCCGAGGGCCAGGGCGCCGACTCCCTGGCGGTGGAGGAGCACCACCTCACGGTGGCCCGGCACCGGGCCCTCGGCTCGGTCGCCCCCCGGCTGCGTCTCACCGGTCTCGGCAGCGCCGTCGAGCAACTCAGGGTCGTCAAGGACGAGGAGGAGATCTCCTGTCTGCGCATCGGCGCCGAGATCGCCGACCAGGCCCTCGGTGAGCTGCTGGAGTCGATCCTCGTCGGCCGGACCGAACGCCACCTCGCCCTGGAACTGGAGCGGCGGCTCGTGGATCACGGGGCGGACGGGCCGGCCTTCCCTACATCGGTGGCCACCGGGCCGAACGCCGGACGCCCCGGCCACCGGCCCACCGACCGCCGGGTCGAGGAGGGCGACTTCCTCTCCGTGTGCCTCGGTGCCACCTACCGCGGCTACCGCTGCGAGATCGGCCGCACCTTCGTCATCGGCACCGCTCCCGCGGACTGGCAGATCGAGCTGTACGACCTGGTCTTCGCAGCCCAGCGGGCCGGGCGTGAGAGCCTGGTACCCGGCGCCGCCTGCCGGGACGTCGACCGCGCCGCCCGCCAGGTCCTGGACTCCGCGGGGTACACGGAGGGCCTCACGATCCTGACCGGACACGGTGTAGGGCTCGAAATCGACGAGGACCCTCAATTGAGTCCCGCGGCCATGGGTAAACTGGACGCTTGCGTGCCAGTCACCGTCGAACCGGGAGTCCACCTCCCGGGCCGGGGCGGTGTCCGGATCGATGACACGCTCGTCGTCCGCCCCGAGGCGGACGGCGGACCCGAGCTACTCACCATCACGACCAAGGAGCTGCTCGCCCTGTAGCCAGGCAGGTGCGTGCCCCGGGGTCGTACGTCAGTCCAGGAGATTCCGCAACCGTGGCTTCCACGAACGACCTCAAGAACGGCATGGTGCTCAAGCTCGAAGGCGGCCAGCTCTGGTCCGTCGTCGAGTTCCAGCACGTCAAGCCCGGCAAGGGCCCGGCCTTCGTGCGCACCAAGCTCAAGAACGTGCTCTCCGGCAAGGTTGTCGACAAGACCTTCAACGCCGGCGTCAAGGTCGAAACGGCCACCGTCGACAAGCGCGACATGCAGTTCTCCTACATGGACGGCGAGTACTTCGTCTTCATGGACATGGAGACCTACGACCAGCTCCACGTCGACAAGAAGGCCGTCGGCGACGCCGCCAACTTCCTGATCGAGGGCTTCACCGCCACCGTCGCGCAGCACGAGGGCGAGGTGCTCTTCGTCGAGCTGCCGGCCGCCGTCGAGCTCGTCATCCAGGAGACCGAGCCGGGCGTCCAGGGCGACCGCTCCACCGGCGGCACCAAGCCCGCCATCCTGGAGACCGGCCACCAGATCAACGTGCCGCTCTTCATCACCACCGGTGAGAAGATCAAGGTCGACACCCGCACCAGCGACTACCTCGGCCGGGTGAACAGCTAACCGTGGCTGCCCGCAACACGGCCCGTAAGCGCGCCTTCCAGATCCTCTTCGAGGGGGACCAGCGCGGCGCCGAGGTGCTCACCGTCCTCGCGGACTGGGTCCGGCTCTCCCGGGCGGACACCCGGCAGCCGCCGGTCAGCGAGTACACGATGGAGCTGGTCGAGGGCTACGCGGAGCACGCGAAGCGCATCGACGAGCTGATCGCGCAGTACTCCGTCGGCTGGACGCTGGACCGGATGCCCGTCGTCGACCGCAACATCCTGCGGCTCGGCGCCTACGAGCTGATCTGGGTCGATGCGACGCCCGACGCCGTCGTCCTCGACGAGATGGTGCAGCTGGCGAAGGAGTTCTCCACGGACGAGTCGCCCTCGTTCGTGAACGGCCTACTCGGCCGGCTGAAGGAACTCAAGCCCTCGCTCCGCCGCGACGAGGTCTGAGACGGACCACATGCCGGAGGGCCCGCAGCGTGACCGCTGCGGGCCCTCCGGCGTTCCCGTACGTCCGCCTCGGGCGGCGCGGGGATGTCAGAGCCGCACAACGCCGCCGGGGTGGCCGGAACCATACGGTTCCGGCCACCCCGGCGGCACGTTTCTGCTGGGCCCGCGGAGCGGGTCAGGCCTCCTCGTGGGACGCCACCGCGCGGCGCGCGTCCGCGTCCAGGACACCCCAGCTGATCAGCTGTTCCGTGAGGACGGACGGCGACTGGTCGTAGATGACGGCGAGTGTGCGCAGGTCGTCCTGGCGGATCGACAGCACCTTGCCGTTGTAGTCACCGCGCTGTGACTGGATCGTGGCCGCGTAGCGCTGAAGGGGGCCCGCCTTCTCGGCCGGCACCGTGGCCAGCCGCTCCAGGTCCAGGACCAGCTTCGGCGGCGGCTCGGCGGCCCCGCCCGGGGTCGTGCCCGGAAGCAGCTCCTGCACCGGAACGCCGTAGAAATCCGCCAGCTCGGCAAGGCGCTGTACGGTCACGGCACGGTCGCCGCGCTCGTACGAACCGACCACGACCGCCTTCCAGCGTCCCTGGGACTTCTCCTCGACACCGTGGAGGGAAAGGCCCTGCTGGGTGCGGATCGCCCGGAGCTTGGCCCCGAGCTGTTTGGCGTATTCGCTGGACATATAGCTCCCCGGCACTGTGTCGACGCGTCTGGCGTGGGTGCCAGGCCGCGCGGCTGGTAACTCACTGTGAGGTTACGCAGCGTTACTCTGCCGCGTCAAGCCGAATGGTCCGCACCGACTCTTCCGTGGTATCGGCGTTCCGTTGGGCCGAGTGGGTGATCCGAGGGGGCCATCGGAGCGACATCGGTGACCTGCTACCGTGTATGGCGCAATCCCGACGTCCTTTAAGGTCCGTCCCGTGAGGCGGAGAAGGAGGTCCGTTTCGTATGGACACGCACGACACGCAGTCCGATGCCCGGCCCGTGCTCGAAGGGCCCGACATCGCGCGGGTGCTGACCCGCATCGCCCACGAGATCGTCGAACGCGCCAAGGGCGCCGACGACGTGGTGCTCCTCGGCATTCCGACCCGGGGCGTCTTCCTCGCCCGGCGGATCGCGGACAAGCTGGAGCAGATCACCGAGCGCAAGGTTCCCTGCGGCTCGCTCGACATCACCATGTACCGCGACGACCTGCGCATGCACCCGCCACGCGCGCTCGCCCGCACCGAGATCCCCGGTGACGGCCTCGACGGCAAGCTCGTCGTCCTCGTCGACGACGTGCTCTTCTCCGGCCGCACCATCCGCGCCGCCCTCGACGCGCTGAACGACCTCGGGCGCCCGCGCGCGGTGCAGCTCGCCGTCCTCGTCGACCGCGGACACCGCGAACTGCCCATCCGCGCCGACTACGTCGGCAAGAACCTCCCCACCTCGTTGCGGGAGACGGTCAAGGTCCAGCTCGCCGAGGAGGACGGTCGCGACACCGTGCTGCTCGGCGCCAAGCCGGCCTCCCGGTAGCGCTCCAGGCGTACGCCGCTGTCGTACGCCGGCTCAGTGCGCGCCTGCGCGCACCCGCCTGCCCCGAACCTCCCGAATGAACTGCCTTACGGAGCCTGACAGATGCAGCGTCATCTCATCTCGGCCGCCGACCTCACCCGCGACGACGCCGTCCTGATCCTCGACACCGCCGAGGAGATGGCCCGGGTCGCCGACCGGCCGATCAAGAAGCTGCCGACCCTGCGCGGCCGCACGATCGTCAACCTCTTCTTCGAGGACTCCACCCGGACCCGGATCTCCTTCGAGGCCGCCGAGAAGCGGCTGTCCGCGGACGTCATCAACTTCTCCGCCAAGGGCTCCAGCGTCTCCAAGGGCGAGTCCCTGAAGGACACGGCCCAGACCCTGGAGGCCATGGGCGTCGACGCCGTCGTCATCCGGCACGGCGCCTCCGGAGCTCCGTACCGCCTCGCCAACTCCGGCTGGATCGACGCGGCCGTCGTCAACGCCGGCGACGGCACCCACCAGCACCCCACGCAGGCGCTGCTCGACGCCTTCACCATGCGCCGCCGGCTGATCGGCCCGGACGCCGGACTCGGCCAGGACCTCGAAGGCAAGCGCATCACGCTCGTCGGCGACGTCCTGCACAGCCGGGTCGCCCGCTCCAACGTCGACCTGCTGCACACCCTCGGTGCCGAGGTCACCCTCGTCGCCCCGCCGACCCTGCTCCCCGTCGGCATCGAGACCTGGCCCTGCGAGGTCTCCTACGACCTCGACAGCACGCTGCCCAAGTCCGACGCGGTGATGATGCTGCGCGTCCAGCGCGAGCGCATGAACGCCGCGTTCTTCCCGACCGAGCGCGAGTACTCCCGCCGCTACGGCCTCGACGGCGACCGCATGGCGCGGATGCCCGAGCACGCCATCGTGATGCACCCCGGCCCGATGGTCCGCGGCATGGAGATCACCGCCGAGGTCGCCGACTCCGACCGCTGCACCGTCGTCGAGCAGGTCGCAAACGGAGTGTCCATCCGGATGGCGGTCCTGTACCTGCTGCTCGGGGGCAACGAGCCCGCCGTCACCCACCCCCGCACCGAGGAGAAGTAAGACAGATGAGCAAGATCCTGATCCGTGGTGCGAAGGTGCTCGGCGGCGAGCCCCAGGACGTCCTGATCGACGGCGGAACCATCGCGCAGGTGGGCAACGGTCTGTCCGCCGAGGGCGCCGAGGTCGTCGAGGCCGACGGCAAGGTGCTGCTGCCGGGCCTGGTCGACCTGCACACCCATCTGCGCGAGCCCGGGCGCGAGGACTCCGAGACCGTCCTCACCGGCACCCGGGCGGCCGCCTCCGGCGGCTACACCACCGTGTTCGCCATGGCCAACACCTTCCCGGTCGCCGACACCGCCGGTGTCGTCGAGCAGGTCTGGCGGCTCGGCAAGGAACACGGCTACTGCGACGTCCAGCCCATCGGCGCCGTCACCGTCGGCCTGGAGGGACGCAAGCTCGCCGAGCTGGGAGCGATGCACGAGTCCGCCGCCGGCGTCACCGTCTTCTCCGACGACGGCAAGTGCGTCCACGACGCCGTGATCATGCGCCGCGCCCTGGAGTACGTGAAGGCATTCGGCGGTGTCGTCGCGCAGCACGCGCAGGAGCCGCGGCTGACCGAGGGCGCCGAGATGAACGAGGGCGTCGTCTCCGCCGAGCTGGGCCTCGGCGGCTGGCCCGCGGTGGCCGAAGAATCGATCATCGCCCGGGATGTCCTGCTCGCCGACCACGTCGGCTCCCGCGTCCACATCTGCCACCTGTCGACCGCCGGCTCCGTCGAGATCGTCCGCTGGGCCAAGTCCCGCGGCATCGCCGTCACCGCCGAGGTCACCCCGCACCACCTCCTCCTCACGGACGAGCTGGTGCGCACCTACAACCCCGTCTACAAGGTCAACCCGCCGCTGCGCACCGAGCGCGACGTCATGGCCCTGCGCGAGGCGCTCGCCGACGGCACGATCGACATCGTCGCCACCGACCACGCCCCGCACCCGCACGAGGACAAGGACTGCGAGTGGGCCGCGGCCGCCATGGGCATGGTCGGCCTGGAGACCGCGCTGTCAGTGGTGCAGGAGACCATGGTCGACACGGGCCTGCTGGACTGGGCCGGCGTCGCCGACCGGATGTCCGTCAAGCCCGCGCGGATCGGACAGGCCACGGGCCACGGCCGTCCCGTCTCGGCAGGTGAGCCCGCCAACCTCACCCTGGTCGACACGGCATACCGTGGGCTCGTGGAACCCGCGGGCTTCGCCTCGCGCAGCCGCAACACCCCCTACGAGGGGCGTGAGCTGCCGGGCCGTGTGACGCACACGTGGCTGCGGGGCAAGGCCACGCTCGTCGACGGGAAGCTCACGTGACACCTGTACTCCTGCTGGCCGCCGAGAAGGAATCGGCGCAAGTGACCGACTGGGCCGCCCGCATCGGCTGGGTCGTCGGTCTCGCCCTGTTCGTCGCGCTCGTCTACTGGCTGATGCGTGAGGGCTGGAAGTGGCGCGGCACCCTCCAGGGCGACCTGCCCGAGCTGCCCGCCGCCCCGGACGACCCGGGCCCCGAGAAGCTGAGCCTGAGCGGCCGCTACCACGGCTCCACCACCGCAGGCCAGTGGCTCGACCGCATCGTCGCCCGCGGCCTGGGCACCCGCAGCCGCGCCGAGCTCACCCTCACGGACGCCGGCCTCGACGTCGTACGCCCCGGGGCGAGCGACTTCTTCGTCCCGGTGGCGCAGCTGCGCGAGGCCCGGCTCGACAAGGGCATCGCCGGGAAGGTCCTCACCGAGGGCGGTCTGCTGATCGTCACCTGGGAGCACGGCGACCGGCTGATCGACTCCGGCTTCCGCTCCGACCACGCGGCCGAGCACAACGAGTGGGTCGAAGCCATCAACTCCATGATCGAAACGAACACCAGGGAAGGCGCCGAACGATGACCACCTCCACCAGGGGAGCCGCCAAAACTCCCGCCGTACTCGTCCTGGAGGACGGCCGGATCTTTCGCGGCCGTGCTTACGGGGCCGTGGGGGAGACCTTCGGCGAAGCGGTGTTCTCCACCGGCATGACCGGCTACCAGGAGACCCTGACCGACCCCTCGTACCACCGCCAGGTCGTCGTGATGACCGCGCCGCACGTCGGCAACACCGGTGTGAACGACGAGGACATGGAGTCGAAGAAGATCTGGGTCTCCGGCTACGTCGTGCGCGACCCCGCGCGCGTGCCGTCCAGCTGGCGCTCCCGGCGCACGCTGGACGAGGAGCTGGACGCCCAGGGCGTCGTCGGCATCAGCGGCATCGACACCCGAGCCCTCACCCGCCACCTGCGCGAGCGGGGCGCCATGCGCGTCGGCATCTTCAGCGGCGGCGCCGTCCAGGACGACGCCGCGCTGCTGGCCCGCGTCCAGGAAGCCCCCCAGATGAAGGGCGCGAACCTCTCCGCCGAGGTCGCCACCACCGAGCCGTATGTCGTCCCGGCCATCGGCGAGAAGAAGTTCACCGTCGCCGCCGTCGACCTCGGCATCAAGGGCATGACCCCGCACCGCATGGCCGAGCGCGGCATCGAGGTGCACGTGCTCCCGGCGACCGCGACCGTCGAGGACGTCTACGCGGTGAACCCGGACGGCGTGTTCTTCTCCAACGGCCCGGGCGACCCGGCCACCGCCGACCATCCCGTCTCCGTGATGCGGGGCGTCCTGGAGCGCGGCACCCCGCTGTTCGGCATCTGCTTCGGCAACCAGATCCTGGGCCGCGCCCTCGGCTTCGGCACCTTCAAGCTGAAGTACGGCCACCGCGGCATCAACCAGCCGGTGCAGGACCGTACGACCGGCAAGGTCGAGGTCACCGCGCACAACCACGGCTTCGCCGTCGACGCCCCGCTCGAGAAGGTCTCCGAGACCCCGTTCGGCCGCGCCGAGGTGTCCCACGTCTGCCTGAACGACAACGTGGTGGAGGGGCTGCGGCTCCTCGACCGCCCCGCCTTCAGCGTCCAGTACCACCCCGAAGCGGCAGCGGGCCCGCACGACGCCGCCTACCTGTTCGACCGCTTCGTATCCCTGATGGAGGGCCAGCGTGCCTAAGCGCACCGATATCCAGTCCGTCCTGGTCATCGGCTCCGGCCCGATCGTCATCGGCCAGGCCGCCGAGTTCGACTACTCCGGCACCCAGGCGTGCCGCGTCCTCAAGGCCGAGGGCCTCAGGGTCGTCCTGGTGAACTCCAACCCGGCGACGATCATGACCGACCCGGAGATCGCCGACGCCACCTACGTCGAGCCGATCACGCCCGAGTTCGTCGAGAAGATCATCGCCAAGGAGCGCCCCGACGCGCTGCTGCCCACCCTGGGCGGCCAGACGGCCCTCAACACCGCCATCTCCCTGCACGAGGCGGGCACCCTCGACAAGTACGGCGTCGAGCTGATCGGCGCCAACGTCGAGGCCATCAACAAGGGCGAGGACCGCGACCTCTTCAAGGAGGTCGTCGAGGCCGTCCGCGGCAAGATCGGGCACGGCGAGTCCGCCCGCTCGGTGATCTGCCACTCCATGGAGGACGTCCTCGCCGGCGTCGACACGCTCGGCGGCTACCCCGTCGTCGTCCGCCCCTCCTTCACCATGGGCGGCGCCGGCTCCGGCTTCGCCCACGACGAGGAGGAGCTGCGCCGCATCGCCGGCCAGGGCCTCACGCTCTCCCCGACCACCGAGGTGCTCCTGGAGGAGTCCATCCTCGGCTGGAAGGAGTACGAGCTGGAGCTGATGCGCGACAAGCACGACAACGTCGTGGTCGTCTGCTCCATCGAGAACTTCGACCCCATGGGCGTCCACACCGGCGACTCGATCACCGTGGCGCCCGCCATGACGCTCACCGACCGCGAGTACCAGACCCTGCGCGACATCGGCATCGCCGTGATCCGCGAGGTCGGCGTCGACACCGGCGGCTGCAACATCCAGTTCGCGGTGAACCCCGAGGACGGCCGGGTCATCGTCATCGAGATGAACCCGCGGGTGTCGCGCTCCTCGGCGCTGGCCTCGAAGGCGACCGGCTTCCCGATCGCCAAGATCGCCGCCAAGCTCGCCGTCGGCTACACGCTGGACGAGATCCCCAACGACATCACGCAGGAGACCCCGGCCTCCTTCGAGCCGACGCTCGACTACGTGGTCGTGAAGGCCCCGCGGTTCGCCTTCGAGAAGTTCCCGAGCGCGGACGCCACCCTCACCACCACCATGAAGTCCGTCGGCGAGGCCATGGCCATCGGCCGCAACTTCACCGAGGCCTTCCAGAAGGCGCTGCGCTCGCTGGAGAAGAAGGGCAGCCAGTTCACCTTCGTCGGGGATCCGGGCGACAAGACGCAGCTGCTGGAGCAGGCCGTCCGCCCCACCGACGGCCGCATCAACACCGTCATGCAGGCCATCCGCGCGGGCGCCACGCCCGAGGAGGTCTTCGAGTACACGAAGATCGACCCCTGGTTCGTCGACCAGCTCTTCCTGATCAAGGAGATCGCGGACGAGCTGGCCGAGGCGCCCGAGCTGACCGCCGACCTGCTCGCGGAGGCCAAGCGGCACGGGTTCTCCGACCAGCAGATCGGCGAGCTCCGCGGCCTGCGCGAGGACGTCGTCCGCGAGGTCCGGCACGCGCTCGGCATCCGCCCGGTCTACAAGACGGTCGACACGTGCGCCGCCGAGTTCGCCGCCAAGACGCCGTACTTCTACTCCTCCTACGACGAGGAGAGCGAGGTCGCGCCTCGGACCAAGCCGGCCGTCATCATCCTGGGCTCCGGCCCGAACCGCATCGGCCAGGGCATCGAGTTCGACTACTCCTGCGTCCACGCCTCCTTCGCGCTGAGCGACGCGGGCTACGAGACGGTGATGGTCAACTGCAACCCGGAGACCGTCTCCACGGACTACGACACCTCCGACCGGCTGTACTTCGAGCCGCTGACGCTGGAAGACGTGCTGGAGATCGTCCACGCCGAGCAGCAGGCCGGACCGGTCGCGGGCGTCGTCGTGCAGCTCGGCGGCCAGACCCCGCTGGGCCTGTCGCAGGCGCTGAAGGACAACGGCGTGCCGATCGTCGGCACCTCCCCGGAGGCCATCCACGCCGCCGAGGACCGGGGCGCCTTCGGCCGGGTCCTCAAGGAGGCCGGCCTCCCGGCCCCCAAGCACGGCACCGCCACCACCTTCACCGAGGCCAAGGCCATCGCCGACGAGATCGGCTACCCGGTCCTGGTGCGTCCCTCGTACGTCCTGGGCGGGCGCGGCATGGAGATCGTCTACGACGAGACCCGGCTGGAGTCCTACATCGCCGAGTCGACCGAGATCAGCCCTTCACGACCGGTCCTGGTCGACCGGTTCCTCGACGACGCGATCGAGATCGACGTCGACGCCCTCTACGACGGCGAGGAGCTCTACCTCGGCGGCGTCATGGAGCACATCGAGGAGGCCGGCATCCACTCCGGCGACTCTGCGTGCGCCCTGCCCCCGATCACGCTCGGCGGCTTCGACATCAAGCGCCTGCGCGCCTCCACGGAGGGCATCGCCAAGGGCGTCGGAGTCCGCGGCCTGATCAACATCCAGTTCGCGCTCGCGGGCGACATCCTCTACGTGCTGGAGGCCAACCCGCGCGCCTCCCGGACCGTCCCCTTCACCTCGAAGGCGACGGCGGTGCCGCTGGCCAAGGCCGCCGCCCGGATCTCCCTGGGCGCCACGATCGCCGAGCTGCGCGCCGAGGGCCTGCTCCCGGCGACCGGTGACGGCGGCGAGCTGCCGTTCGACGCGCCGATCTCCGTCAAGGAGGCCGTCATGCCGTGGTCGCGCTTCCGCGACATCCACGGCCGCGGCGTCGACACCGTCCTCGGCCCGGAGATGCGCTCCACCGGCGAGGTCATGGGCATCGACTCGGTCTTCGGCACTGCCTACGCCAAGTCGCAGGCGGGCGCCTACGGCCCGCTGCCCACCAAGGGCCGCGCGTTCATCTCGGTCGCCAACCGCGACAAGCGCTCGATGATCTTCCCGGCCCGCGAGCTGGTCGCGCACGGCTTCGAGCTGATGGCCACGTCCGGCACGGCCGAGGTCCTCAAGCGCAACGGCATCAACGCCACGATTGTGCGCAAGCAGTCCGAGGGCACCGGCCCGAACGGCGAGAAGACCATCGTCCAGCTCATCCACGACGGCGAGGTCGACCTCATCGTCAACACCCCGTACGGCACGGGCGGCCGCCTTGACGGCTACGACATCCGTACGGCGGCCGTGGCGCGCTCCGTGCCCTGCCTGACGACGGTCCAGGCCCTCGCGGCGGCGGTCCAGGGCATCGACGCCCTCAACCGCGGCGACGTGAGCGTCCGATCGCTCCAGGAACACGCGGAACACCTGACCGCGGCCCGCGACTAGCAGCCCCGAGGGGGACACCGGAAACGGTGTCCCCCTCTTCGTGAGGACGCCATGTCTTCGTGAGGACACCATGTACAAGAACTTCTTCCGACTCGTCTTCAAGAGGCTGGACCCGGAGCAGGCCCACCACCTGGCCTTCCACTGGATCCGCCTGGCCGCCCGGGTGCCCGTGCTGCGCACCTTCCTCGCGGCCGTTCTCGCGCCCCGGTACAAGGAGCTGCGCACCGAGGCCCTGGGCCTGCGCATGCACGGCCCCTTCGGGCTCGCCGCGGGCTTCGACAAGAACGCCGTCGGTATCGACGGCATGGCCATGCTCGGCTTCGACCACGTCGAGATCGGCACGGTCACCGGCGAACCCCAGCCCGGCAACCCCAGACAGCGGCTGTTCCGCCTGGTCGAGGACCGCGCGCTGATCAACCGCATGGGCTTCAACAACGACGGCTCGCTCCGCGTCGCCGCCCGCCTCGCCTCCCGCACGCCCGTCTTCAAGACGGTCGTCGGCGTCAACATCGGCAAGACCAAGGTCGTCCCCGAGGATGAGGCCGTCGCGGACTACGTGAAGTCCGCCGAGCGGCTCGCGCCGTACGCCGACTACCTGGTCGTCAACGTCTCCTCGCCGAACACGCCGGGGCTGCGCAACCTCCAGGCCACCGAGGCCCTGCGCCCCCTGCTGAGCGCCGTCCGCGAGGCCGCCGACCGTACGGTCTCCACGCGGCGTGTCCCGCTGCTGGTCAAGATCGCGCCGGACCTCGCCGACGAGGACGTGGACGCCGTCGCCGACCTGGCCGTGGAGCTCGGCCTGGACGGCATCATCGCCACCAACACCACCATCGCGCGCGAGGGCCTCGGCCTGGCGTCCGACCCCTCCCTGGTCAAGGAGACCGGCGGTCTGTCCGGGGCGCCCCTGAAGGACCGCTCCCTGGAGGTCCTGCGGCGCCTCTACGCGCGCGTGGGCGACCGGATCACCCTGGTGGGCGTCGGCGGCATCGAGAACGCCGAGGACGCCTGGCAGCGCATCCTGGCCGGCGCCACGCTGGTCCAGGGCTACAGCGCTTTCATTTACGAGGGGCCCTTCTGGGGCCGCGCGATCCACAAGGGGCTCGCCGCTCGCCTGGCCACGAGCCCCTACGCCACGCTCGCCGACGCGGTGGGCGCCGACGTGAGGAAGACGGCATGAGTGGTCTCGAACCCTTCGGCGCGCGCCTGCGCCGGGCCATGGACGAGCGCGGCCCGCTGTGCGTCGGCATCGACCCGCACGCCTCCCTGCTCGCCGAGTGGGGACTGAACGACGACGTGGCGGGCCTGGAGCGGTTCAGCCGCACGGTCGTCGAGGCGGTGGCCGACCGGGTCGCCGTGCTCAAGCCGCAGAGCGCGTTCTTCGAGCGCTTCGGCTCGCGCGGCGTCGCCGTCCTGGAGAAGTCCGTCGCCGAGGCCCGGTCGGCGGGCGCGCTGGTCGTGATGGACGCCAAGCGTGGCGACATCGGCTCCACGATGGCCGCATACGCCGAGTCCTTCCTGCACAAGGACGCGCCGCTGTTCTCCGACGCCCTGACGGTCTCGCCGTACCTCGGCTACGGATCGCTCAGCCCGGCCGTGGCCCTCGCCCGGGAGAACGGCGCGGGCCTCTTCGTGCTGGCGCTGACGTCCAACCCGGAGGGCGGCGAGGTCCAGCACGCCGTGCGCTCCGACGGCCGGAACGTGGGAGCGACGATGCTGGCGCACCTGGCCGCCGAGAACACGGGGGAGGAGCCCCTGGGGTCGTTCGGCGCGGTCGTCGGCGCCACCCTCGGTGATCTGTCGACGTACGACCTCGACATCAACGGCCCGCTCCTCGCACCCGGCATCGGCGCGCAGGGCGCCACGCCGGCCGACCTTCCCGGGGTCTTCGGGGCGGCGGTGCGCAACGTCGTGCCGAACGTCAGCCGGGGAGTGCTACGCCACGGTCCCGACGCGGTCGCTCTGCGTGACGCCACAGAGCGCTTCGCGGAGGAGATCCGGCACGCCGTGACGTCCTCGTGAGGCGGTCCAGACCTTATCGCGAGACCTCCGATGAGTGGTCAGGGGCCCGCTTGAGTCTGAATACATCCTCAAATCCGGGGCAGTATGTCCTAAATGTCCGTTCAGATGAAGGCTGACCAGGACTTTTCCGCTGTTCTCGCTGACTCTGGCGGACTTGCCCGCTAGTCTCCGACGAGAGAACGGGCAAGCGTGTGTTGCTCGTGGCTCCCCAGGTGTGGGGCGACTAGGTTCCTCACCGGTCCGTATCCGACAGTTCGACATCCGAGGTGACGTAGGCGTGGCTCTTCCGCCCCTTACCCCTGAACAGCGCGCAGCCGCGCTCGAAAAGGCCGCCGCGGCTCGCCGGGAGCGGGCCGAGGTCAAGAATCGACTCAAGCACTCCGGCGCCTCCCTTCACGAGGTCATCAAGCAGGGCCAGGAGAACGACGTCATCGGCAAGATGAAGGTCTCCGCCCTCCTCGAGTCGCTGCCCGGCGTGGGCAAGGTCCGCGCCAAGCAGATCATGGAGCGACTCGGCATCTCCGAGAGCCGCCGCGTGCGGGGTCTCGGGTCCAACCAGATCGCCTCCCTGGAGCGCGAGTTCGGCAGCACCGGCTCCTGAAGCGGGCGCTCCGGGGAAGCGAGTCCCGGGCACTCCGCGATTGCTGGATAATCGCTGCATGGCTGCAACACCCCGGGGGACGTCCCCCGTACCCCCGGACGTACGTCCGCGGCTGACCGTGCTCTCCGGCCCCTCCGGGGTCGGCAAGAGCACGGTCGTCGCTCATATGCGCAAGGAACACCCCGAGGTCTGGCTCTCGGTGTCGGCGACGACCCGCAAGCCCCGCCCCGGCGAGCAGCACGGAGTCCACTACTTCTTCGTCTCCGACGACGAGATGGACAAGCTGATCGCCAACGGGGAGCTGCTGGAGTGGGCCGAGTTCGCCGGCAACCGCTACGGCACGCCGCGTGCGGCCGTGCAGGAGCGCCTGGAGAACGGCGAGCCCGTCCTCCTGGAGATCGACCTGCAGGGCGCCCGCCTGGTCCGCGAGTCGATGCCCGAGGCCCAGCTGGTGTTCCTCGCTCCTCCCTCCTGGGAGGAGCTCGTGCGCCGGCTCACCGGGCGGGGCACCGAACCGCCCGAGGTGATCGAGCGCCGGCTCGAAGCGGCGAAGATCGAACTCGCGGCCGAGCCGGAGTTCGACACCACCCTGGTCAACACCTCCGTCGAGGACGTAGCACGCGAGCTGCTAGCCTTGATGGACGTCGTGTGACCATCACCGATCGTTTCGGTCGGCTGATCACCCCGACAGATTCTTTCCCATCCATCGGAAGGTAGAGCGTGTCCTCTTCCATCTCCGCGCCCGAGGGCATCATCAACCCGCCGATCGACGAGCTCCTCGAGGCCACCGACTCGAAGTACAGCCTCGTGATCTACGCGGCCAAGCGTGCCCGCCAGATCAACGCGTACTACTCGCAGCTCGGCGAGGGTCTCCTCGAGTACGTCGGTCCTCTCGTCGACACCCACGTCCACGAGAAGCCGCTCTCGATCGCCCTCCGCGAGATCAACGCGGGGCTCCTGACGTCCGAGGCCGTCGAGGGCCCGGCGCAGTAAGCAGGATTGACAGCTTTGCGCTGACTTGTCCACAGGCCCGGCAGGCCGACTGCCGGGCCTGTGGTGTGTCATGGAGTCGTACGGTGTGCCGGTTGCCGAGGTCCGGGGAGAGACGTGGACAAGCCGAAGGTCGTTCTGGGGGTCAGCGGGGGCATCGCCGCCTACAAGGCCTGTGAGCTGCTGCGGCGGCTGACGGAGTCGGGCCACGAGGTGCGGGTGGTGCCCACGGCCTCCGCGCTGCACTTCGTCGGCGCCGCCACCTGGTCCGCGCTCTCCGGCAACCCCGTCTCCACCGAGGTCTGGGACGACGTGCACGAGGTCCCGCACGTCCGCATCGGGCAGCAGGCCGAGCTGGTCGTCGTCGCCCCCGCCACCGCCGACACGCTCGCCAAGGCGGCCCACGGCCTCGCCGACGACCTCCTCACCAACACCCTGCTCACCGCCCGCTGCCCGGTCGTCTTCGCCCCCGCCATGCACACGGAGATGTGGGAGCACCCGGCGACCCAGGAGAACGTGGCGACGCTGCGCCGCCGCGGCGCCCTCGTCATCGAGCCGGCCGTGGGCCGCCTCACCGGCGTCGACACCGGCAAGGGCCGGCTGCCCGACCCCGGCGAGATCTTCGAGGTCTGCCGCCGCGTCCTGGCCCGGGGCGTCACCGAGCCCGACCTGGTGGGCCGGCACGTCGTCGTCAGCGCCGGCGGCACCCGCGAGCCCCTGGACCCCGTCCGCTTCCTCGGTAACCGCTCCTCCGGCAAGCAGGGCTACGCCCTCGCCCGCACCGCCGCCGCCCGCGGCGCCCGCGTCACGCTGATCGCCGCCAACAGCACCCTGCCGGCTCCGGCGGGCGTCGACGTCGTGCCGGTCGGAACCGCCGTGGAGCTGCGCGAGGCGGTACTGAGGGCGGCTTCGGAGGCCGACGCCGTGGTGATGGCGGCCGCGGTGGCGGACTTCCGTCCGGCGGCGTACGCGGCAGGGAAGATCAAGAAGAAGGACGGCCAGGAGCCGGAGCCGGTCACCCTGGTGCGGAATCCGGACATTCTCGCGGAGATCTCGGCTCACCGGGCCCGCCCGGGCCAGGTGGTCGTCGGCTTCGCCGCGGAGACGGACGACGTCCTGGCCAACGGTCGCGCCAAGCTCAAGCGCAAGGGCTGCGATCTCCTGGTCGTGAACGAGGTGGGGGAGCGCAAGACCTTCGGTTCCGAGGAGAACGAGGCGGTCGTGCTGGGCGCCGACGGCAGCGAGACCGCGGTGGCGCACGGACCCAAGGAAGCCCTGGCCGAAACCGTGTGGGACCTGGTGGCCGAGCGCCTGAGCTGACGGCTCAGGCGCGGCGTACCCCCGCGAATGCGGGCGGATCGGCGCGTGGCGCCTCTGGCCAACGTCGCTCGGCATTGGGCAGAATGCCCGTGCCGCAGGTCACAGCACTCCCGAGTGGCGAGACGGGGGGACCGTGGCCGAAGCGTGACCCGTAAACTGTTCCACGGACGGCGCCGGGTGCAGCCCCCGCCGTCCGCCAATGATCAGCCAGCAGCCGCTGCAACCTCAGGGAGCGTTGTGTCCCGTCGTCTGTTCACCTCGGAGTCCGTGACCGAGGGTCACCCCGACAAGATCGCTGACCAGATCAGCGACACCATTCTCGACGCGCTTCTGCGCGAGGACCCGTCATCCCGGGTCGCCGTCGAGACCCTGATCACGACCGGCCTGGTGCACGTGGCCGGCGAGGTCACGACCAAGACGTACGCGGACATCGCGACGCTGGTCCGGAACAAGATCCTCGAAATCGGCTACGACTCCTCCAAGAAGGGCTTCGACGGCGCCTCCTGCGGCGTGTCGGTGTCGATCGGCGCGCAGTCCCCGGACATCGCCCAGGGCGTGGACACGGCGTACGAGAACCGTGTCGAGGGTGACGACGACGAACTCGACAAGCAGGGCGCGGGCGACCAGGGCCTGATGTTCGGCTACGCGACGGACGAGACGCCGACGCTGATGCCGCTGCCGATCTTCCTGGCGCACCGCCTGTCCAAGCGCCTGTCCGACGTGCGCAAGAACGGCACGATCCCCTATCTGCGCCCGGACGGCAAGACGCAGGTCACCATCGAGTACGACGGCGACAAGGCGGTCCGCCTGGACACCGTGGTGGTCTCCTCCCAGCACGCCTCCGACATCGACCTGGACTCGCTCCTGGCTCCGGACATCAAGGAGTTCGTCGTCGAGCCGGAGCTCAAGGCGCTGCTGGACGACGGCATCAAGCTCGACACGGAGAACTACCGTCTCCTGGTCAACCCGACCGGCCGTTTCGAGATCGGCGGCCCGATGGGTGACGCCGGCCTGACCGGTCGCAAGATCATCATCGACACCTACGGCGGCATGGCCCGGCACGGCGGTGGCGCGTTCTCCGGCAAGGACCCGTCCAAGGTCGACCGCTCCGCGGCGTACGCGATGCGCTGGGTCGCGAAGAACGTCGTGGCCGCGGGCCTCGCCACCCGCTGCGAGGTCCAGGTCGCGTACGCGATCGGCAAGGCCGAGCCGGTCGGCTTGTTCGTCGAGACCTTCGGCACCGCCAAGATCGACACGGAGAAGATCGAGAAGGCGATCGACGAGGTCTTCGACCTCCGTCCGGCCGCCATCATCCGCGACCTCGACCTGCTCCGCCCGATCTACTCCCAGACCGCGGCATACGGCCACTTCGGCCGCGAGCTGCCCGACTTCACCTGGGAGCGCACGGACCGCGTGGACGCGCTGCGCAAGGCCGCGGGGCTGTAGGTCCCGTCTATCAGGGCATCGCGGGAGGCCCGGCACCCTTCGGGGGGCCGGGCCTCCGGCGTGCTCTCCGGGCCCCGTCGGGCCCGCTCCCGCCTCGTGCGGGCCACGCGGCTGCGCGTGCGCGCCGTCACCGCGGGGGAACTCGGGCGGCTCCGCTTGTCAGTGGCGTTTGGTAAGAATGCAAGCGTGAGCAGCGAGAACGAACAGGCGGGCGGCGGAGCCGAGGGTGCGCCGCCCGAGCAGCTCGCGCTCATCCGGGACAGCGTGCGCAAGGCCAGGCCGCCCCGGGCCAAACCGCGGACCTGGCGGGGGGCCGCGCTCGCCAAGGAGCTCCCCGTCGCACGGGTCCTCGTCGACAAGGGCGTCCTTCATCTCGACCGCTACTTCGACTACGCCGTCCCCGAGGAGCTGGACGCGGACGCCCGGCCGGGCGTGCGGGTGCGGGTGCGGTTCGGGGCCGGGCGGCATCGCGTGCGGGACGGACGGCGCGAGGGCGGCGGACTGATCGACGGGTTCCTCATCGAGCGGCTGGCCGAGTCCGACTACTCCGGGCCGCTGGCGGCCCTCGCCCAGGTCGTCTCGCCCGAGCAGGTGCTCAGCGAGGAACTGCTCGGGCTGGCCCGGGCGGTCGCCGACCGGTACGCGGGCAGCCTCGCCGACGTCCTGCAACTGGCCGTGCCTCCGCGCAACGCACGAGCCGAGCAGCGACCCTCCCCCGAGCCACTGCCGCCGCCTCCCGCGCCCGAGGCGGCGTCCTGGCAGCGCTACGAGCGGGGAGCGGCCTTCCTGGGATCGCTGGCCTCCGGTGGAGCGCCCCGTGCCGTGTGGAACGCGCTGCCCGGGCCGCAGTGGAGCGACGAGCTGGCCCGGGCCGTCGCCGCGACGCTGGCCTCCGGGCGCGGGGCGCTGGCCGTCCTGCCCGACGGTCGCGCGGTCGCGCGGGTCGACGCCGCCCTGTCCTCGCTGCTGGGCCAGGGGCGGCACGCGGTGCTCACCGCCGACGCCGGCCCCGAAAAGCGGTATGCGCAATGGCTCGCGGTGCGGCGCGGTTCCGTGCGGGCCGTGATCGGGACCCGTGCCGCCATGTTCGCGCCGGTCCAGGACCTCGGCCTGGTCGCCCTCTGGGACGACGGCGACGACAGCCACAGCGAGCAGCACGCCCCGCAGCCCCACGCCCGCGAGGTGCTCCTGCTGCGGGCCGCGCAGGACAAGTGCGGTTTCCTGCTGGGGAGCTGGGGCTGCACGGTGGAGGCCGCGCAGCTCGTCGAGAGCGGCTGGGCGCGGCCGCTCGTCGCCGGGCGGGACCAGATCCGGGCCGCCGCCCCGCTCGTACGGACCGTGGGGGACCAGGATCTCGCCAGGGACGAGGCCGCCCGGGCCGCCCGGCTGCCGACCCTCGCCTGGCAGGCCGTCAGGGAGGGCCTGCGGCACGGCCCGGTGCTGGTACAGGTGCCCCGCAGGGGATACGTGCCGCGCATGGCGTGTGCCAAGTGCCGGGCGCCGGCGCGGTGCCGGCACTGCTCCGGGCCGCTGGAGGCGCCGGACGGTGGTGCGCTGAACTGCGGGTGGTGCGGACGCGAGGAGGGCGGCTGGCACTGCCCGGACTGCGGCTCCTTCCGCCTGCGCGCCTCGGTCGTCGGGGCGCGGCGGACCGCCGAGGAACTCGGCCGGGCCTTCCCCGCCGTACCGGTGCGCACCTCGGGTCGGGAACACGTCCTGGACACGGTGCCGGGGGCGCCGGCGCTGGTCGTCAGCACGCCGGGGGCCGAGCCCGTCGCCGAGGGCGGGTACGCGGCGGCCCTGCTGCTGGACGGCTGGGCGATGCTCGGGCGGCCCGACCTGCGGGCCGGGGAGGACGCGTTGCGGCGGTGGATCGCGGCCGCGTCCCTCGTCCGGCCGCAGTCGGACGGCGGCACGGTGGTGGTCGTGGCCGAGCCGACGCTGCGGCCCGTGCAGGCGCTCGTCCGCTGGGATCCCGTCGGTCACGCGGTCCGGGAGCTCGCCGAGCGGGCGGAGCTGGGGTTCCCGCCGGTGTCGCGGATGGCGGCCGTGTCGGGCTCTGCGGAGGTGGTGGCCGACTTCCTCCGCGCGATCGAGCTGCCGTCCGAGGCCGAGGTGCTGGGGCCGGTGCCGCTGCCCGTGTCCGCCGCCG
>NZ_WWIC01000150.1:0-287 GCF_009872555.1 Streptomyces sp. SID5643 | reverse complement strand
CATGACGCGGGGGAGTTCGACGCGGGGTTCTTCGGTATTTCGCCGCGTGAGGCGTTGGCGATGGATCCGCAGCAGCGGTTGTTGCTGGAGACGTCGTGGGAGGCGTTGGAGCGGGCGGGTATCGACCCGCACTCGCTGCGCGGCTCACGGACCGGCGTCTACGCCGGAGTGATGGCCCAGGAGTACGGTCCCCGACTCCACGAAGGCGCTGACGGCTACGAGGGCTACCTGCTGACCGGGACCTCCGGCAGTGTCGCTTCGGGTCGTATCTCGTATGTGCTGGGTCT
>NZ_WWIC01000149.1:0-207 GCF_009872555.1 Streptomyces sp. SID5643 | reverse complement strand
GGTGGTGCTGCGGAGGGCTCCGGCGTCGGGCACGGGTATCCCGGTGGCGCTGGGGACGGTTCCCGCGCCGGGCACGGGTATCCCGGCGGCACCGGTACCGGTTACGACCACCCCGGCCGTGATGCCGACGGCTCCCGCACCACCCACGACCACCCCGGCGGCGATGCCCACGGATCCCACGACGGGCCCGCCCACCCCGGCCCTGCC
>NZ_WWIC01000148.1:0-674 GCF_009872555.1 Streptomyces sp. SID5643 | reverse complement strand
GACCAGCCGTCGCTGGCGATGTGGTGGATGGTCACCGCCAGGACCCGCTCGTCGAGGCCCGCATCGAACAGCCAGGCCCGGATGGGCACCTCGGTCGCCAGGTCGAAGGCGTACTGCGCCGCCTCGATGAGTGCGACGTCAAGCTCTGCGGGCTCCACGGCGGCCACTGTCAGCTGCCAGTCCAGCTCGTCGGGGTCGAGGATGTGCTGGTAGGGGGCGCCGTCCGCGACCTTGAGCACGGTGCGCAGCACCTCGTGGCGGCCGATCACGTCCCGCAGCGCCATACCCAACGCGTCACGGTCCACGTCACCCGACAGGCGCAGGGTGATAGGGGTGTTGTAGGTGGCGTTGGGGCCCTCGAGCTGGCTGATGAACCACAGCCGCTGCTGGGCGAACGACAGCGGCACGCGCTCAGGACGCTCGACGGTCGTCAGCGCCACCCGGGCCTGGCCGGCCCCGGCCTCCAGCTGGGCAGCGAGCCCGGAGACGGTCGGCGCTTCGAACAGCTGCCGGATCTCCACCTCGACACCGAGAACGGCACGGATACGGCTGACAAGACGCACCGCGAGGAGGGAGTGGCCGCCGAGTTCGAAGAAGTCGTCGTCCACACCGACGCTGTCCAGGCCGAGGACCTCGGCGAACGCCACGCACAGGATCTCCTCCTGAAGCGTCGC
>NZ_WWIC01000147.1:0-255 GCF_009872555.1 Streptomyces sp. SID5643 | reverse complement strand
CGGGCCGACTCGGCGTACCCGGCAGGGGCATTCAGGCCCGTACCGATCGCGGTCGCGCCCAGGTTGATCTCATGGATCAACTCCACCGCCTCCGCGAGCCGGCTGCGGTCCTCCTCGATCATGACGGCGAACGCGGAGAACTCCTGGCCGAGTGTCATGGGCACCGCGTCCTGGAGTTGGGTGCGGCCCATCTTGAGCACGGAGCGGAACTCGATGGCCTTGTGGGCGAACGTGTCCTGCAGGACGGACATCGCG
>NZ_WWIC01000146.1:0-3393 GCF_009872555.1 Streptomyces sp. SID5643 | reverse complement strand
CGAGGGTGTGGAGGTGTCGTACGCGGAGCTGGAGGCGCGGGCGAACCGGCTGGCGCGGTTGCTGATTTCCCGGGGTGTTGGTCCGGAGTCGGTGGTCGGTGTGTGCCTTGAGCGTGGTGTCGAGATGGTGGTGGCGCTGCTTGCGGTGGTGAAGGCGGGTGGTGCGTATCTGCCGGTTGATCCGGGCTATCCGGCGGAGCGGGTCGCGTTCATGGTCGAGGATGCGGCACCGGTGGTGACGCTGGTGTCGGCGGGTACGGCCGGTGTGGTGACGGGTCCTGTGGTGGTGCTGGACTCGGCGGATGTGGTCGGGGAGCTCGGGGGGCTTGAGGGGAGTGCGCCGAGTGTGCCGGTGGCGCCGGACAATCCGGCGTATGTGATCTTCACGTCGGGTTCGACGGGGCGTCCGAAGGGTGTGGTGGTCGAGCACCGTTCGGTGACGAGTCTGCTGTCGTGGGCTCGTGAGGAGTTCTCAGCGGATGAGCTCTCGCGGGTTTTGGTGTCGACGTCGTTCAACTTCGATGTGTCGGTGTTCGAGTTGTTCGGTCCGTTGGTGTCGGGCGGCAGTGCGGAGGTCGTGGAGGATCTGCTGGCGCTGGCCGATGGTGGGGCCGGGGTCGGGGATGTGAGTCTGGTCAGTGGTGTGCCGTCGGCGTTTGCGCAGGTGGTGGCCGGTGGTGGGCTTTCCGTGCGGCCGCGGACGGTGGTGCTGGCGGGTGAGGCGCTGACCGCGGATGCGGTCGGGAGCATCCGTGAGGCGTTGCCGGAAGCCCGGGTGGCGAACATTTACGGTCCGACCGAGGCGACGGTGTATGCGACGGCGTGGTCCACGGAGACGGATGTGGACGGGCTGGTGCCGATCGGCCGGCCGATCTCGAATGCGCGGGTGTATGTGCTGGACGGTGCGATGTCGCCGGTGCCGGTGGGTGTTGCGGGTGAGCTGTATATCGCGGGGTCCGGTCTGGCCCGGGGTTATCTGGGTCGTGCGGGGCTGACGGCTGAGCGCTTCGTGGCCGATCCGTTCGGTACGGGCGAGCGGCTCTACCGGACCGGTGACCTGGTGCGGTGGAACGTCGATGGTCAGGTCGAGTATGTGGGCCGGGTCGACGAGCAGGTGAAGGTACGGGGCTTCCGGATCGAGCTGGGCGAGGTCCAGGCGGCCGTCGCCGCGCATCCGCAGGTCTCCCAGGCCGTCGTCACCGTCCGCGAGGACACCCCGGGCGACAAGCGCCTGGTCGCCTACGTCGTACCGGCCGGGGGAGCGGAGGATATCGAACTGGCCACAGCGGTAAGACAGTTCGCCTCCGAACGGCTGCCAGGCCACATGGTCCCCGCCGTCGTGGTCCTCAACGCGCTGCCGCTGAACGACAACGGAAAGCTCGACCGCAAGGCCCTACCCGCCCCGGACCACCGCGACGCGACCGGTGGCACACGCCGTGGTCCGGCCACGCCCCAGGAGGAACTGCTCTGCGGAGTGTTCGCACAGGTCCTGGGCCTGCCGGACGTGGGCGTCGACGACGACTTCTTCGCGCTGGGCGGGCACTCGCTCCTCGCGGTACGGCTGATGAGCCGGGTACGTACGGTGCTGGGTGTCGAGGTGCCACTGCGTGAGCTGTTCGAGGCGCCGACCGCCGCCGGACTCGCCGCCCACCTGGTCGGCGCCGAGGCGGCACGCCCAGCGCTGACCGCGACCGAACGTCCTGAGCGCGTGCCGCTGTCGTACGCCCAGCAGCGGCTGTGGTTCATCGGCCAGCTGGAGGGCCCGAGCGCCACGTACAACACTCCGATCGTCCTGCGTCTGACGGGTGACGTGGACCGTGAGGCGCTCGGCATGGCGCTGCGGGACGTGATCGGCCGGCACGAGGTCCTGCGTACGAAGTTCGCCATCGCCGACGGCGAGCCCTACCAGCACGTGCTCGGCATCGACGAGCTGACTTGGGACCTGAGTGTCGTCGAGATCGCCGCCGCGGAACTCGCCGATGCCGTCGTCGAGGCTGCCAAGTACCCGTTCGACCTGGCGACCGAAGTGCCGATCCGGGCTTGGTTCTTCGACGCGGGTGAAGAGGAAAAGGTGCTGGTGGTCGCGGTCCACCACATCGCCAGCGACGGCTGGTCGCGGGCGCCGTTGGCCAAGGACTTCGCCCAGGCGTACGAGGCGCGCTGCGAGGGCCGTGCCCCCGAGTGGGAGCCGCTGCCGGTGCAGTACGCGGACTACGCGCTGTGGCAGCGGGAGCTGCTCGGCGACGAGCGGGACGCGGACAGCCTCATGTCCCGGCAGATCGCCTACTGGCGCGAGACGCTGGCCGGTGCGCCGCAGGAGCTCGCGTTGCCGTTCGACCGGCCGAGGCCGGCCGTGGCCTCCCACCGCGGGCACGGTGCGCCACTCGTGATCCCGGCCGAGGTGCACGCGCGGCTGGTGGAGGTGGCGCGGGCCGAGGGCGTGACGACGTTCATGGTGTTGCAGGCGGCGCTGGCGGTGCTGCTGTCCCGGCTGGGTGCGGGTACCGACATCCCGATCGGTTCGGCGCACGCCGGGCGCACGGACGAAGCCCTGGACGATCTCGTGGGCTGCTTCGTCAATACGCTGGTGTTGCGGGCGGACCTGACCGAGGATCCGGAATTCACCGAAGTGCTGGCCCGCGTACGGGAGTCGGGGCTTTCTGGCTTCGCGCATCAGGATGTGCCGTTCGAGCGGCTGGTGGAGGAGCTGGCTCCGAGCCGGTCGATGGCCCGGCATCCGCTGTTCCAGGTGGTGCTGACGAAGCAGAACACGATCGACGCGGTGCTCGACCTGCCGACCGCACGCGCCGGAGGTGTCTCGACAGGTGGGCGAGCGGCCAAGTTCGACTTGGACGTGATGGTCCAAGAGGCGTTCGACGCGGATGGCGCCCCGGCAGGTGTGCGTGGCTCGGTGACGGTGGCGTTGGACCTGTTCGACGCGGAGTGGGCCGGGCGGATCGCAGGGGCCTTCGCACGGGTGGTGGAGTCTTTGGTCGGGGCGCCGGAGACACGGCTGAGCGGTGTCCGGATCCTTGATGAGGTTGAGCGTCGTCGGGTGGTGAGTGAGTGGAACGACACGGCGGCTGCTGTGCCCACTGCTCTGGTGCATGAGGTGTTCGGGGCGCAGGTGGCCCGTACTCCTGAGAGCGTGGCGATTGTCGCGGATGGTGTGTCGGTGTCGTATGCGCAGCTGGATGCGCGGGCGAACCGGATTGCGCACTATCTGGTGGGTCAGGGGGTTGGTGCGGAGTCTGTTGTCGGCCTGTCTCTGCCACGTGGTGTGGAGATGGTCGCGGGGATTCTGGGCGTGTGGAAGGCGGGGGCGGCGTATCTGCCGATCGACCCGGCTCAGCCGACGGAGCGGATTTCGTACATGCTCCGTGACAGCCGGGC
>NZ_WWIC01000145.1:0-271 GCF_009872555.1 Streptomyces sp. SID5643 | reverse complement strand
AGGCGGAAGGCGCGCCGGCCCTGGCCCGCGGCCGCCGTCACACGGCGCAGCAGCGCAGCGCCGCCGATGCGCTGCTGGTGCGTCCGCGTCAGACAGGCGCCCACGATCTCCCGCCAGTCGTCCGGCAGCTCCGGCGACAGGCGCAGCTGGTCGACGCCGCGCGCGTAGGCCGCCGCCGCGTCACGACGGGCTGTCGGGGTGGCGCCGGGCAGTGGGAAGGCGTCGGTGAGCACGCGGTGGGCGAGGACGCCGAAGGCCCAGATGTCGGCGG
>NZ_WWIC01000017.1:0-5029 GCF_009872555.1 Streptomyces sp. SID5643 | reverse complement strand
GAGGGCCGCGGCGCCGCACCCCTCACTGCTGTACCGTCCCGGCACCCAGGTCCGCCTGCGCGCCGGGGCGTCTCGCGTCCCGAAGGTTTCCGCACTGTCCTGGGTGGTGGCCGATGCCCGCACCGGTGAGGTGCTCGCCGCGCACAACGCCCACCGAAGACTGCCCCCGGCCAGCACCCTGAAGACCCTGTTCGCCCTCACCGTGCTGCCCGGACTGCCCGCGGGCATCCGGCACACGGTCCATGCACGGGAGCTGAAGGGCATCGGGGCCGGCAGCAGTCTGGTCGGGGTCGCCGAGGGCCGTACGTACCGGGTCGCCGACCTGTGGCGGGGCGTCTTCCTCAACTCGGGCAACGACGCCGTGCACGTCCTGGCCGAGCTCAACGGCGGCTGGCGGCTCACGGCTGAGCGGATGCAGGCCAAGGCCCGGTCCCTCGGCGCCCATGACACCCACGTGGTGTCGCCCGACGGCTACGACGCACCGGGCCAGGTGTCGTCGGCGTTCGACCTGGCGGTGTTCGGCCGGGTGGGGCTGCGCAACCCCGACTTCGCCCGGTACTGCGCCACGGTCGAGGCCAGGTTTCCCGGTGGCGGCGGCTGGTCGTACCCGATCCTCAACACCAACCGGCTGCTCAGCGGTGCCAAGGGCGTGAAGCCCTACCGGGGGCTGATCGGGATCAAGAACGGCTACACCAGCAAGGCCGGCAGCACGCTCGTCGCGGCAGCGCGCCGGGACGGGCGCACCCTGGTCGTGACGGTGATGAACCCTCAGGAGGGCGGCGCGTCCGCCGTGTACGAGGAGGCGCGCTCGCTGCTCGACTGGGGCTTCGGATCGGCCGGGAGGGTCGAGGCGGTGGGCTCGCTCGGTGCGCCGCCCGCGCCCGCGCGTCCGGCGGTGACGACGCCGCCCGCGGTCGCGGCGGCCGTAGAGGCCGAGCAGGGGTCCGTCTGGACGGAGGCGGGGCTGATCGCGGGCGCCGTCGGTACGGGCGCGGCGGTCGTGGTGCTGGTGCTGCGGCTTCCGGTCCGCAGGCCCGGCCGGGACTGACCGGCCGGCAGCCACAGCAGCAGGCCCAGGGTGATCCAGGCGTAGGTGTTGCTGCCCAGGAACCCGTCGACGCCGGACGCGTCGTCGAACCACAGCCACACCACGCTCGTGCACAGCACCCCGTACAGGGCGCCCGCCACCCGGGGGCGCCCCGCGCGGACCAGCACGACGAAGGACGGGAGCAGCCAGACGAGATGGTGCACCCAGGTGATCGGGCTGACGAGGCAGGCGGCGAGGCCGGTCAGGGCGAACGCCGCCGTCCAGTCCCCCGCCGCGGCCGCCCGGCGCGCCCGCCGCGCCCACACGCCGAGGACCAGCAGGACCGCCACCGCCCACACAGCGCGGTCCGGTTCGCCGAGCCGCGCCAGGACGCCCTGCACCGACTGGTTCGAGACGTAACCGAGGTGCCCCACGCGGCTGGTGTCCCACAGCGCCTCGGTCCAGTAGAAGCGCGAGGCGTCCGGGTCCACCATGGCCGCGAGGGCCGTGGCGCCAGCGGCGACCGCCGTGGCGACCGCTGCCGCGCGCCGGCGTCCGGCCACCAGCAGCAGACCGATGAACAGCGCGGGCGTGAGCTTGATCGCGGCCGCGAGACCGATGCCGCCGCCCGCCAGGCGTCCGCGCCCGGTGGCGAGCAGCGACGCGTCGGCGAGCACGAGCGCCAGCAGCAGGAGGTTGACCTGCCCGAAGCTGAAGGTGTCGCGGAGCGGTTCGAACAGGGCGAGCAGACAGACGATCAGGGCCCAGCCGTACCAGCCGAGGCGCCGCCGGTCCGGTCCGGCGAGCAGACGCAGGACCACGGCCAGGGCGGCCAGGTTGAGCAGCAGGGCGACGGCGATCGCGGCGTGCAGGGACAGCAGGCCCATGGGCAGCATGGCGACGGCGGCGAACGGCGGGTAGGTGAAGCCGTACGGCGTGCCGGGCACCCGGTAGTCGTAGACGCGGCCGCCGTGGTGGACCCAGGAGTCGATGCTGCCGTGGTAGACGCGCAGGTCGAACCAGTCGCGCAGCAGCGGCACGGTCGCGGTGAAGAGCGTCACCAGCGTGGCGAGGGCGAGCACCAGCAGCAGCCGGCCCCGGTCGGTGTGCGGCAGGGCCGGGGTCATGCCGCGCTTCCCGGTGCCGGGGCGAGTTCGGCCTGGTGGGCCTGCCACAGCACGACGACCGCGAGTGCCCCGCCGGAGACGGCGAGCACGAGTTGTCCGGTGTCCGCCGGGCCGCCGCTGGGCAGGACGCACAGCGCGAGGACGCCGGTCACCGCCGCCGTGCGGTGGCGTACGGACGTACTCGGTGCGGCGGCGGCGATGAGGAACAGGCCCCACAGGGCGTACCAGGGGCGGATCGCCGGGCCTAGCGCGGCCACCGCCGCCAGGGACAGGCCGAGCGCGTACACGGGCCGGGGGCGCAGCCGCAGCCAGATCAGCACGATCGCGGTCACCGCGGTCAGGATGCCCAGCGCGTGCCAGGCGGGGACCGCCAGCGGCGCGAGTCCGCTGCCGAGGTGTTCCAGCAGGGCCCGGGTGGCGCGCCCCAGGAGGGTGGTCAGGGCCCAGTTCTGCGGCGAGGCAGGGGTGTTCAGGGCGCCGACCCAGCCGTAGCCGGTGCCGGCCACGGCCGTCGCGGCGACCGTGGTCGCGGCGGCTGCGACAGCGGTCGGCACCAGGGCCCGCACCGGGCTGCGGCCCGCGCGGACCTGGAGGACGACGACGGCGGCCAGACCGAGCACGGCGGGCGCCTTGACCAGGGCGGCGAGGGTGACGAGGACGGCGCCGAGGACCGGCCACCGGCCGAGCGCCGCCACCAGCCCGATGCCGAGCAGGCCGAGCATGACGGCGTCGTTGTGAGCGCCCGCGACCAAGTGCAGCAGCACCAGTGGGTTGAGGGCGCCGAGCCACAGCGCGGCGGACGGGTCGGCGCCGCTGTGGCGGGCGAGGCGCGGCAGCGCGGCCGCCATCAGGGCCACGCCGGCGAGGGCGACGAGCCGCATCCCGAACAGACCGGCGGGCAGTTCGCCGCCGGTCAGACCGGACAGGGCCGCCGCGACGGCGAGGAACACCGGGCCGTACGGGGCGCCGGTGTGCCGCCAGAGGGGTGCGACCTCGTCGGCGAGCGGGCCGCCGAGCCGGGACGGGCCGTGTGCGTACACGTCCATGTGCGCCTCGACCATCGCCCCTTGGGCGAGGTAGCTGTAGACGTCGCGGCTGAACAGCGGCGGGGCGATCAGCAGCGGGGCCGCCCAGACGGCGAGGACGAGCAGCAGGGCGCGGGGGGCGGGTGGTCGCGGTCCCCGGACCAGCCGGCCCAGCAGCAGCCAGGCCGCGATCAGCAGGACGACGCCGAAGTACACGCCGACCAGGCCGAGGGCGGCGCGGGCGGATGCGGGGTGGAGGAGGTCCGCCGCGGGCAGGGCGCCGGCCGTCTCACCGCCCAGGGCGAGGCAGGCGGCACCGGCCAGGCCGAGTACCTGGCAGCGGCGGAGATCGACGGGGAAAGCCATGGCCAACACTCGGGCAGCGTGTCAACGGCGCATGACCGGCAGGGGACGCTTCCCTCTCCAGTCGGCGGCCCGCGTGTGACCGGCCGGTGATCACCGGCCGGAGTGTGACGGCCGCGGTGACGGTCCTGCCGCGAAGGCGACCGGGTGCGATCAGCGGTCAGAAGACCGACAGGCCGGTCAGGGTCGTGAACCGGTCGAGCGCCGCGACGCCCGCCACGGAGTTGCCCCGCTCGTCGAGCCCCGGGCTCCATACGCACAAGGTGCAGCGGCCGGGTACGACCGCGATGATGCCGCCGCCGACCCCGCTCTTGCCGGGCAGGCCGACGCGGTACGCGAAGTCACCCGCGGCGTCGTAGGTGCCGCAGGTGAGCATGATCGCGTTGATCTGCTTGGCCTGGCTGCGGCTGAGCAGGCGGGTGCCGTCGGCGCGGATGCCGTGCCGGGCGAGGAAGCTCGTGGCGAGCGCGAGGTCGGCGCAGGAGGCGGCGATCGAGCACTGCCGGAAGTACTGCTCCAGGAGCGTCGGCACGGGGTTGTCGATGTTGCCGTAGGAGGCCATGAAGTGGCCGAGTGCGGCGTTGCGGTCACCGTGGGCGGACTCCGAGGCGGCGACCTCCTGGTCGAAGGTCAGGCCGGAGTTGCCACTCTCCGTCCGCAGGAACGACAGCAGTTCGCCCGAGGCGTCGCCGGTACGGGTGTGCAGCCGGTCGGTGACGACGAGAGCGCCCGCGTTGATGAACGGGTTGCGCGGGATGCCGTTCTCGTACTCCAGCTGGACGAGGGAGTTGAAGGGGTTGCCGGAGGGCTCGCGGCCCACGTGCTCCCACAGGGCGTCGCCCTCGCGGGCCAGGTCGAGGGCGAGGGTGAAGACCTTGGTGAGGGACTGCGCGGAGAACGGCCGCCGCCACTCCCCCACGCCGTGCACCGTGCCGTCGAGGTCGGCGACGGCCATGCCGAAGCTGCGCGGGTCGCAGGCGGCGAGCGCCGGGATGTAGTCGGCGGGCCGGCCGCGGCCGGGGGTCCGCTCGATCTCCTCGGCGATGCGCTCCAGGACCGGCTGGAAGGTCGTCGACGACGTCATGATCACCATTGTCCCTCCGCCGGTCCGGGTGCGCTCGTGCGGGTCAGGCCGGGGCGTGGCCACTGCCTGCCAGGACCTCGGGGCGTAGCAGGGCGGTGAGGGTCTCGGCGGGGAGCAGGCCCTTTTCCAGGACGAGTTCGGCGACGCCCCGGCCGGTGGCGAGGGCCTCCTTGGCGATGTCGGTGGCCGCGGTGTAGCCGATGTGCGGGTTGAGGGCGGTGACCAGGCCGATGGAGTTCTCCACGCTCGCGCGCAGTGCCTCGGTGTTGGCGGTGATGCCCGACACACAGCGCTCGGCCAGGGTCAGGCACGCCGCACGCAGATGCGTGATGGACTCCGACAGGGAGTGCAGGATGATCGGCTCGAAGGCGTTGAGCTGGAGCTGCCCGGCCTCCGCGGCCAT
>NZ_WWIC01000144.1:0-12892 GCF_009872555.1 Streptomyces sp. SID5643 | reverse complement strand
GGCGTGCTCCCGCCGGCAGCAGGCCCAGCAGTCGCCGCAGCGGCCGGCCCGGACGGCCGTACGCCGACCACACGCCCGCCCCCGCCGCCACCACGGCGACCAGCGGAACGCACACCCCCGTCCACACCCACGACGGCCGCAGCACACCGCCCGCGGCGTACAGGGCGGCGGGCGCGGCGACGGCGAGGTAGCCGAGGACGACGCCCGTCCACGCGATGCGCGGGGCTACCGGGGGCGGGCTCGCGACCGCCTCGGTGTCCTCCTCGAAGTCGTCGTCCTCGCCTCCTCCCCCGCCGTCCGTGGCGTCCCGTGCCGCCCGGTGCAGCAGCCACACCGGCAGCGCGAGCAGCAACAGGGGCGGCAGGCCGAGAGGGGCGGGGACGCCGGAGAGCGTGTCGGTGCGGACCAGTTCGGCGCCGTGCGCCAGCAGCCACAGGGCCGCCGCCACGTGCATGGCGCCACCGGGCCCGCTGTCGGGGTAGGGCGAGCTGATCCACAGCAGCATCACGAGCACGGCGAACGACGCCAGCCCGAGACCCGCCGCGAGCGCGCCCCCCAGGAGGCCGCCGACCAGCCCGGGCGAACGGTCGCGCATCCGGGTGAGCAGGGGCGCCGGCGTACGTCGGCGAGCGGTCGTCTCGATCACGACCGCCATGCTCCCAACGACACGCGCTTTACCGGCGTAACAGGCGAACCTTCGCTGTGTCGCTAAAAATACGCTTATGTTCTTTTCCGGACGGAGGCGCGCCCTGTGACCCAGAGCCCTGCCATCCCGCTCCCTCCGCCCAAGGAGCGCCGACGCCTGCGCGAGGCCGCGTCGCTGACGCGGGCTCAGCTGGCCTCCCGGGTGGGCGTCACCAGCGAGACGGTGCGCGGGTGGGAGACCGGCCGCTCCACACCGCGCGGCCGCAAGGGGGAGAAGTACGCGAAGCTGCTCGGCTCGCTCTACGACGAGGCGGAGATGACGCCTGATCAGGACGGCGCCGTCGACTCCGACGAACCGGAACCGGCGCCCGGGGCGGTCCTCTCGCGCCGAGCCGTGCGCGCCCGGCGCAAGACCGCCGCCCCCGACCGCAAACGACCCGCCGCGAAGGACCGGGGCCGCGGCCCCGTCACCGTCCCCGTCCCCGTCCCCGACCGGAGCCGCACCCCCGTCCCGCACGGGCACCGCCTCATCCTCACCGAACGCCCGCGGACGACACCCCCGCGCCGGCCGGACGACGCCATCACCGCCCTGACCCCCGATCAGGCCTTCGACGCGCTGTACGCCTTCTGCGCCCCCGCCCTCGTCCGGCAGACCTATCTGCTGACCGGCCGCCGTGAACTGGCCCGGGAGTCGGTGGAGCGGGCCTTCCAGATCGCCTGGCAGCGCTGGCCCGAGGTGGCCCGGGACCGCGACCCGGCGGGCTGGGTGCGCGCGACGGCGTACGAGTGCGCGCTCTCCCCGTGGCACCGGTTCCGGCCGCGCTTCCGGCACCCCGAGCCGCCGCCGCCCGACGCGTTCGACCGCGCGCTGCTGGATTCCCTGCTGCGGCTCCCGCCGTCCTACCGCCGCACCCTGGTCCTCTACGACGGGGTCGGGCTCGGCCTGCCCGAGACGGCGGCGGAGACGGAGGCGAGCACCCGCGCGGCCGTGAACCGGCTGGCGCACGCGCGCGAGGCGGTCGCCGAGCGGCTGCCGGAGCTGGCGGACCCGGAGACACTGCACTGGCGGCTGGTCGAACTGGCCTCCGTCGAGCGGCTGCGGGCCGCCAAACCGTCGGTCGTGCGCAGGGGCGGGGAACGCCGGGCCCGCTTCTGGACCCGGGCCGCCATCGCCTTCACGGTCGCCCTGATCGGCACGACGGCCCTCACCGTGCGCACGGCCCCGACGCACTACGAGCCGCCAGTCCCCGAAGGGGAGACGGTGCAGGGCGTACCGCCGCGGATGGCGCCGGGGCCGCTGTCGGAGTCGGAGCGGAAGCTGCGGGCGAAACTGCGCAAGGAGGAACAGCGAGGGCCGGACCGGCTGCTGCCCCAGCCGTGGTGACCCCGTCGGCCTCCGGGCGAGGGGCCGTGGATACGGACGGTGGAACCGGCAATGGGATGGGCGGATACGGCGATGGGCCCGCCCCCGTGCAGGGAGCGGGCCCGTCTGTGAGCCGTGGGGCGATGCTCAGCCGGCGAGGATGGCGCGGGCCAGCTTGGCCGTCTCGGTCGGCGTCTTGCCGACCTTGACTCCGGCGGCCTCGAGGGCCTCCTTCTTCGCGGCGGCCGTGCCGGAGGAGCCCGAGACGATGGCGCCGGCGTGGCCCATGGTCTTGCCCTCGGGCGCGGTGAAGCCCGCGACGTAGCCGACGACCGGCTTCTTCACGTTCTCCTTGATGAAGGCCGCGGCCCGCTCCTCGGCGTCGCCGCCGATCTCGCCGATCATGACGATCAGGTCGGTGTCGGGGTCGGCCTCGAACGCGGCGAGGGCGTCGATGTGGGTCGTCCCGATGACCGGGTCGCCACCGATGCCGACGGCGGAGGAGAAGCCGATGTCGCGCAGCTCGTACATCATCTGGTACGTCAGCGTGCCGGACTTCGACACCAGGCCGATGCGGCCCGGCTTGGTGATGTCGCCCGGGATGATGCCGGCGTTGGACTGGCCCGGAGTGATGAGACCGGGGCAGTTCGGGCCGATGATGCGGGTCTTGTTGCCCTTGGACACGGCGTAGGCGTAGAACGCGGCCGAGTCGTGGACGGCGATGCCCTCGGTGATGACGACCGCGAGGGGGATCTCGGCGTCGATGGCCTCGACGACGGCGGCCTTGGCGAAGGCCGGCGGGACGAAGAGGACGGACACGTTGGCGCCCGTCTTCTCGATCGCCTCGGCGACCGTGCCGAACACCGGGATGTCGTTGCCGTCGATGTCGACGGACGTGCCCGCCTTGCGGGGGTTCACGCCACCGACGATGTTCGTGCCGTCGGCCAGCATGAGCTTGGTGTGCTTCATGCCCGTGGCACCGGTCATGCCCTGGACGATGACCTTGCTGTCCTTGTTGAGGAAGATAGCCATGGCTGTTTAGTCCCTCGTCCCTTACTTCGCAGCCGCGAGCTCGGCGGCCTTGTCGGCCGCTCCGTCCATGGTGTCCACGCGCTGAACCAGCGGGTGGTTGGCGTCGGAGAGGATCTTGCGCCCGAGCTCCGCGTTGTTGCCGTCCAGACGGACGACCAGGGGCTTGGTGACGTCCTCGCCCTTGTCCTTGAGCAGCTGCAGCGCCTGGACGATGCCGTTGGCGACCTCGTCACAGGCGGTGATGCCACCGAAGACGTTGACGAAGACGGACTTGACGTCCGGGTCGCCGAGGATGATCTCCAGGCCGTTCGCCATGACGGCGGCGGAGGCGCCGCCACCGATGTCGAGGAAGTTGGCCGGCTTCACGCCGCCGTGCGCCTCACCGGCGTACGCGACGACGTCCAGGGTGCTCATGACGAGACCCGCGCCGTTGCCGATGATGCCGACCTCGCCGTCGAGCTTGACGTAGTTGAGGTTCTTCTCCTTGGCGGCGGCCTCGAGCGGGTTGGCCGCGGCCTTGTCCTGGAGGGCCTCGTGCTCCGGCTGGCGGAACTCGGCGTTCTCGTCCAGGGAGACCTTGCCGTCCAGGGCGATGACCTCACCGGAGGCGACCTTGGCCAGCGGGTTGACCTCGACCAGGAGGGCGTCCTCCTTGATGAAGGTGTCCCACAGCTTGACCAGGACGTTCACGACCTTGTCGGCGACCTCGGCCGGGAACTTGGCGGCCGCGACGATCTCGCGGGCCTTGGCCTCGGTGACACCCTCGTTGGCGTCGATCGGCGTCTTGGCGACGGCCTCCGGACGGGTGGCCGCCACCTCCTCGATCTCCATGCCGCCCTCGACGGACGCGATGGAGAGGAAGGTGCGGTTGGCACGGTCCAGGAGGAAGGAGACGTAGTACTCCTCCACGATCTCCGGGGCCGTCTCGGCGATCATCACCTTGTGGACCGTGTGGCCCTTGATGTCCATGCCGAGGATGTTGGTCGCGTGCTCGACCGCCTCGTCGGCGGTGCCGGCGAGCTTCACGCCGCCCGCCTTGCCACGGCCGCCGACCTTCACCTGGGCCTTGACGACGGACTTGCCACCGAGGCGCTCGGTGGCTGCGCGGGCCGCCTCAGGCGTGTCGATGACTTCACCGGCCAGCACCGGTACATCGTGCTTGGCGAAGAGGTCCCTCGCCTGGTACTCGAACAGGTCCACGCGCTTCCGTCCCTATCAGTGATCTCGCGGTTCGTTGTCTGCGTGGGCGTGCCGCGAGGGCAACGTGACGTCCGCTGTCTGTCACAAGGGAGGCGCACACGGTGTCCGAGCGCGCGGCATGTCCGTCTCGCAGGTTATCGCTGCTTCCGGGGGGCCTCTAAATCGAGGGTCACACCTGAGCGGTGATACCTGTCACATGATGCCGCCCTCTCTGGCACGGCGTGCCGGATGTGAGGAGCGGGTGATGGGCCTCACCGGGATGGGGTTGACCCGGTGAGGCCCGCCGGACACCCCGGAGGGAGCACGAAGGCCCTGTTCAGGGCCCGGCTCCCGGGGCGCCTGGCCGGGCGGCCCCCACCCCAATGGGGGCTGCCCGGCCCATCCACGAGGTTGCGGCCTCGGACCACCGACGGCTTTCGGTCGTCCGGACGTGACGCCTCGTGAAGCACTGGGGGCGGGAGGGGTGCCATGGGGCACCCCGGGCAGGGTCGGCCGGCCGGAGGAGTTCTCCGCCACGAGGCGGGCCTGTGGCGGAAGGCCTCGACGGCCGTCCGTGCTAGCCGGGGAAGAGGGGGATGTCCCGGTAACCGCACCCGGCACCGGCCGGGGAGGCGCCAGAGCCGCCACCGGACACGAGCGCGAGCGGCGCCCAGGGGCTCGGTGTGACGGCGTGCGTCTCGCCGTGACGCGACGAGCCGCTGTCGGCCACGGACCGGTTGCCGAGCACCCCGTCGGGACGGCCACCGGGCGAGTGACCGGCGGCCGGGGCACGTCCCGCGTGCGGCGAGGATCCCGGGTGGCCGGGGTGGCTCAGGTGACCGGGACGGCCGAGATGATCTGCGGGGCGGAGGGGGTGGGCGGGCCTGAGGTGAGCGGGCCTGAGGTGGGCGGGTCTGAGACGGGGGGCGTGGAGGCCGTGGGTCCTCGGACCTGCGGGGGCGGCATGAGCGACATGGGCCTCGTGACCGGCGACCGGGGTGTCCGCTTTCCCGGCCTGTCGCGAGGAGCCGGCTTCATCCGCGGGCACGGCCCCCGAGTCCGGCGCGGATGCTCCGCCCGGCTGGGGGGCGGCCGTGACAGGGGTGGGTGGGGCGGGTGGAGCGGGTGGAGCGGGTGCTCCCGGGAGCTCGACGTCGGGGTCGCCGGGGGGTGGGGGCAGGTCCGGCAGACCCGGCGGGTCCGACAGACCCGGCAGGTACGGCAGACCCGGCAGGTCCGGCAGACCCGGCGGGTACGGCAGCGCGGGTGAGTCGGGCAGCCCGGGCAAGGTGGGCAGGGTAGGCAGCCCCGGCGCGTCCGACAGCCCCGGCGACTCGTTGGGGACCGGGAAGTCGGATACCGCCGGGCGGTCCGAAACCGCCGGGAGACCCGGCACCACCCGCAGCGACGCCGGCCCGGGCAACGACGACGACAGCGGCGCCTCCGCCTGCGCGTCTACCGGCCCCTGGCGCTCGACTCGCGCCACCTCACCGGCTCGCCCCTCCGGCCGCACCCCCACACCGCCCACACCGTTCTCCGCATGGGCCTGCTCCCCCCACAGCAGTCCGATGACGATCAACCCGCCCAGCAGCAGGGCCACTTGGAGCGCACGCCGCCCGGCCGCCGTGCGCAGCGTGCGCAATGCGGCTCCGGGCAAGGCTGCTGACCAGCTCAAGAGGGGAGGCTTCCTCCCGTGCGACGGAAGCGGTACGCCCGGCCGGCACCCCGCGCGGCCGAGCAGGCGCCGATCCTCGCACGGGAGTGCGGAGGTCGCGCAAGCCCTTGCTGTCCGATGGGCCGTCATGTCCCTTTTGCTGCTCCACGTCGGACGACGGCCCATCGACACATCGTCACCCGCCCCCTCACGCGGGGTACTTCACCCAGCGACCGTCACGCCGCATCCGGTATCGGCAACGGCCGCTTCTCGATCGCCGCCGCCATCACCTCCGGGAACAGATCGGGCGTGCAGGCGAACGCCGGCGCCCCCAACGCCGCCAGTGCTGCCGCGTGCTCCCGGTCGTAGGCCGGTGCCCCTTCGTCCGAGAGCGCCAGCAGTGTCACGAACTGCACGCCGGACGCCTTCATCGCGGACACCCGCTTGAGCATCTCGTTGCGTATGCCGCCTTCGTAGAGGTCGCTGATCAGCACGACCACGGTCTCCGCGGGCCGGGTGATCTGCGTCTGGCAGTACGCGAGTGCCCTGTTGATGTCCGTGCCCCCGCCGAGCTGCGTGCCGAACAGCACGTCGACCGGGTCGTCCAGCTGGTCGGTGAGATCGACGACCGCCGTGTCGAAGACGACGAGTCGCGTGGAGATCGTCCGCATCGAGGCGAGCACCGCCCCGAACACCGATGCGTACACAACCGATGCCGCCATGGATCCCGACTGGTCGATACAGAGGATGACCTCCTTCTTGGTGGACTGGGCAGCCCGCCCGAACCCGATGAGCCGCTCCGGCACGATCGTTCGGTACTCGGGCAGGTAGTGCTTGAGGTTGGCCGCGATGGTGCGGTTCCAGTCGATGTCGTGGTGGCGGGGGCGGCTGATCCGGGCGCTGCGGTCGAGGGCGCCGGTGAGGGTGGCCCGGGTGCGGGTGGCGAGCCGCTTCTCCAGGTCTTCGACGACCTTGCGCACGACGGCCCGGGCCGTCTCCTTCGTCGTCTCCGGCATCGCCTTGTTGAGCGACAGCAGCGTGCCGACGAGGTGCACGTCGGCCTCGACCGCCTCCAGCATCTCCGGCTCCAGCAGCAGCGTGGCGAGACCGAGCCGGTCGATGGCGTCGCGCTGCATGACCTGCACGACGGATGAGGGAAAGTACGTCCGGATGTCCCCGAGCCAGCGCGCGACGGACGGCGCCGACGCCCCGAGCCCCGCCGCACGCTCGCGGCCCCCCTGTGACCTGCTGTCCTTCCTGCCGTAGAGCGCGGTGAGCGCTCCGTCCATCGCCGCGTCCCGGCCCGACAGCGCGCAGCCGGTGCCGTCCGCCGCGTCGCCCCCGAGGACGAGCCGCCAGCGCCGCAGCCGCTCCTGTGCCGGGTCCGTCGTCCCGGACGTCATGCCCGCCCTCCCTTACGTGGCCGTTCCCACAGCGGGATCACCGGCACGGTCGTCGACGGCCGCCTTTCCGCCCGGAGCCCGCCCGTCACGGTGGCTTCCGTTTCCGGTGCCGTCGTCCGCTCCCTCAGTGCCTCGGTCGTCATCCCGTCACCCCCGCCAGGTTGTTGTCTTCGGTGTCGTCGTCCATGTCGTCCAGTCCGAGCAGCAGCCGCACGACCGGCAGCACCGCGTCCGCGCGCTCGGTGTCGAAATCGGCCGCGAACCCGGACGTTGCGCCGGCGGCTGTCGCGCCGCCCCCGGTTCGCGGTCCGCGCCGGACCAGTTCGCCGAGGGTCCGGCGCACCCCGGGCTCGTACGCCGAGAACGTCCGCCGCAGCAGGGGCAGTACGTCCGTGAAGGCCTCGGCCGGCACCCCGGTCAGCCACGCGTCGACCAGTGCGAGCAGCCGCTCGTCGTGCACCAGGAGCATGCCGCCCCCGGAACCGCCTCCGACGAAGCCCTCGATCCACGCGGCCGCGTCCGCCGGCGGTGTGCCCGGTGACAGGACGAGTCCCATCAGCAGTGCCGCCTCGTCTGGCGCCAGTTGCCCGTCGTCGAGCAGCAGCCGGACGGCCCGCCCGCGGATGACCCCCGGCACGGTGTCCCGCCCGGACAGCACCCGCAGCACCGACTGCCAACGGCCTCTCAACTGGCCGTGTCCGGCCGCGGGGGCGTCGCCCAGCAGGGCCACGGCCCCGTGCACCGCGTCCACGTGGCCCCGCATCTCCTCGGCGGCGTCCGCGTCGAGCGCGGCGCAGGCCGGGGGAAGTCCGACGAAGACCCGCTCGGCCAGTCCCGCGGCGACGTCCGCCAGGGCTGCGGTGTCCGTGCCGCGCACGTCTCCGTAGCGCAGGGAGCGGACCAGGGCCGGGAGCGCCTGGGCGAGATGGCCGACGTCGGTGTCGAGGGCCGCCCGGTCGGCGAGGACCCGCATCACGGTGGGGAGCGCGTCGGGAAGTCCGGCCAGCAGGCAGCGCTCGGCGAGCCCTGTGACGCCGGCGAGGCCCTCCGCGCCGACGGCGTCCGCCTCCGCCTTGGCGGTCGCCGCGGACAGGACGGTCGTCCCCCACACGCCGGCCTCGGCGACCCGCACGGACAGCTCGGGCTCCCAGCGCAGCCGCCAGGTCTCCCGGAACGTGCCGGTGCTGCCCCGCGATGCGGCCGGTTCGCCCCACGCGATGCCGAGCAGTCGCAGCCGGTGCAGCAGCCTGCTGCGGGCGGTGTCGTTCTCCTTGCGCAGGTCGAGCTCCAGCTCCCGCTCCAGCGCCTCGGGCTTCAGCCGCAGCCGGCGTTGCAGCCGGGTGAGGTCCCGCTGCAACGGCACGGCCGGTGCCGACGGCGGCACCTCCCCCAGCACGTCCCCCACGACCAGCCGGTCCCTGATGAGTGCCAGCGGTACGTCCGAGCCCTCGCACATCACCGCCCGCACGGCGTCGGTCGTCTCGCTCAGGCCGGGCAGCGGACGGCCGCGCATCGCGGCGAGCGTCTCGGCCAGCCGCACCGCCTCGATGACGTGCGCGGAGGAGACGATCCGGTCCTCGGCGCGCAGCAGCCCCGCCACCTTGGTCAGCCACCGCTCCACCGGCCGGTCCGGGGCGCTGAACAGGTGCCCGTACCAGCCCGGTGAGTCGATGCCCGCTCCGTATCCGCTGGTCCGGGCGAGCCGGCGGTGGGTCCACGGCACCCAGGTCATGTCCGCCCTGACCTTGGGCAGCCCCTTCAGCAGCGCCCTGTCGGCGGCGACGGTGGTCTTCTGCCGCAGTGCGGGCACGTGCCAGGCCCCGCAGACCACCGCCACGCCGTCCTCGAACTCCCGCTGCGCGGCCCGCACCTGGAGCCGCATGTACGCCTCCCGGACCAGGTCCCGGTCGTGCCCACCGCTGCCGTAGGTCTCCCGCAGGGCGCCCATGGCCTCCTCCAGCGCGGTGAACGGCGCGAGCGCGTCGCCCTCCCCCGCGCCCCGGTGCTCCACGACGTCCTCCCACCACCGCTCCGGGTCGTCGTAGCCGGCGGCGTCGGCGAGCACGCCGAGCGGATCGATCCGGAGCCCGGCGGGACCGGGACCGGCCTCCCCGTCCGGCGCCGTCTCGGCCGGTGACCGGCGTTCGCCCTCGGTTCCCGCCTCGTCCTCCTGCCTCCCCCAGGCCAGCGTGTGCGTGGCCGGCAGGTCGATGAAGCGGGCCGGGACATGGTGTTCCAGGGCCCAGCGGAGGGCGATCCACTCCGGGGAGAATCCGGCCAGCGGCCAGAACGCCGAGTGGCCGGGCTCGTCCACGGCATGGGCGAGCAGGGCGACCGGCGGCCTCATCTCCTCGTCGGCGGCGAGCGGGATCAGGGCGTCGGCCTCGGGCGGCCCCTCGATCAGCACGACCCGCGGCCGGACCTCCTCCAGCGCCGCCCGCACCGCCCGCGCCGACCCCGGTCCGTGATGCCGCACGCCGAGCAGCACCGGCCCCGCCCCGGCCCCCCGGCCCGCGGTCTGTTCCACACCGGTCACTTCATCCCCCTCCCGTCCCGCACGTCCCCGCCCGATCCCGCGGGCGGCCGCCGTCCCGTCACCCGGGGCCACCGCCCCGCGTTCCTCACACGCTCACCTCGCGGCAGGCCCGGTAGAAGTCCTTCCAGCCGTCCCGCTCGCGGACCACCGTCTCCAGGTACTCCTGCCAGATGACCCGGTCCGCCGCCGGGTCGCGGACCACCGCGCCGAGGATGCCCGCGGCGACGTCGCCCGGCCGCAGCACGCCGTCGCCGAAGTGGGCCGCCAGGGCGAGCCCGTTGGTGACGACGGAGATCGCCTCGGCCGTGGACAGCGTGCCGCTGGGCGACTTGAGCTTCGTCCGCCCGTCGGCGGTGACCCCGTCGCGCAGCTCGCGGAAGACGGTGACGACCCGGCGGATCTCGCTGAGGCCGTCGGGCGCGGCCGGCAGGTCGAGGGAGCGGCCGATCTGGTCGACGCGCCGCGAGACGATGTCGACCTCGGCCTCGGGGCTCTCCGGCAGCGGCAGCACGACCGTGTTGAAGCGGCGGCGCAGGGCGCTGGAGAGGTCGTTGACGCCGCGGTCGCGGTCGTTGGCCGTGGCGATCAGGTTGAATCCGCGGACCGCCTGCACCTCCTGGCCCAGTTCCGGTATCGGCAGCGTCTTCTCCGACAGGATCGTGATGAGCGTGTCCTGCACGTCGGCCGGGATACGCGTCAGTTCCTCGACGCGGGCCGTCATGCCGTCGGCCATGGCGCGCATGACGGGGCTGGGCACGAGGGCGTCGCGGCTGGGGCCGTGGGCGAGCAGCTGCGCGTAGTTCCAGCCGTAGCGGATGGCCTCCTCCGGGGTGCCGGCGGTGCCCTGCACCAGCAGCGTGGAGTCGCCGCTGACCGCCGCGGCCAGGTGCTCGGACACCCAGGTCTTCGCCGTGCCCGGCACGCCGAGCAGGAGCAGGGCACGGTCAGTGGCGAGGGTGGTGACGGCGACCTCGACGAGGCGGCGGGGGCCGACGTACTTGGGACTGATCACCGTGCCGTCCGACAGGGTGCCGCCCAGCAGGTACGTCGCGACGGCCCAGGGCGACAGCTTCCAGCGGGCCGGGCGCGGCCGGTCATCCTGGGCGGCCAGCGCGGCGAGTTCATGGGCGAAGGCGTCCTCGGCGTGCGGTCGCAACGCCTGGGCGGGTCCCGTCTCCCCCGCTTCGACGGACGTCGGCTCCACGGACACGGTCATGGCAAAGTCCCCCTCCAGCTCGGCCGGTTCGGATCTGTCGCCAACGTTGCACCACACCACTGACAATGCGTTCCGACCTGCGGAAATGCCCGGCCGGGTCCGCCGGCTGACCCGATTGTCAGTGGTGGGATCTACCTTCGGTGACATGACTCAGCAGGGGGTGCGCTGGACCGCGGACCAGGTGCTGGCACTTGCGCCTGACGCCGCATCACGCAAAGCGGGAAGCAAACTCGGCGCGGCGGGGCCGTGGTCCGAGGCGGGGAGTTCCGACGAGGGGACGGTGTGGGGGCTGTGCAAGGGCAGCGGGAGCAAGCCGTATCAGACGGTCGTGGACATCGCGGACGCCGCCGGGCCCGCGTACAAGTGCAGTTGCCCGAGCCGCAAGTTCCCGTGCAAGCACGCGCTGGGGCTGCTGCTGCTCTGGGCCGCCGACGACGCGGCGGTGCCGCCGGGGCAGGCCCCGCAGTGGGCCGCGCAGTGGGCGGCGGGGCGGCGCGAGCGCGCCGAGGGGAAGAAGACCGGGGCGGGCTCCGGAGCGCCGTCCGGGTCCGCTGATCCCGAGGCGGCGCGACGGCGGGCGGAGCGCCGGGCCGAACGGGTCTCGGCGGGCGCGGTGGAGCTGGAGCAGCGCCTGGTCGACCTGCTGCGCGGCGGTCTGGCGACCGCTGAGCAGTCGGGGTACGGCCTCTGGGAGGAGACGGCGGCCCGCATGGTCGACGCCCAGGCGCAGGGACTGGCCGGGCGGGTGCGGGAGTTGGGGGCGATACCGTCGACCGGGCCGGGCTGGCCGGTGCGGCTGCTGGAGGAGTGCGCGCTGCTGCATCTCCTGGGGCGGGGCTGGCAGCGCCGCGACCGGCTCCCGGCCGGTCTCGCCGCCACGGTCCGCTCCCGCATCGGCCTCCCGGCCTCCGCGGAGGGCCCGCCGCTGCGCGACCGCTGGCTGGTCCTCGCCCAGTACGACACGACCGACCCGCGCCTGACGACCCGCCGGATATGGCTGCACGGCGCCGCCTCGCACCGCACCGTGCTGCTCCTCTCCTACGGCGCGGCCGGCCGTGCCCCGGAGCTGGCGCTGCCGGTGGGCCTGAGTCTGGAGGCCGAGGTGTCCGCGTACCCGGGGGCCGGGCAACCGCGAGTGGCCCTGGGTGAGCAGTTCACCGCGCCCGCGCCCGCGGCGACCCGCCCTCCGGGGACGACCACGGCCCGGGCGGCGGCCCGTTACGGCGACGCCCTGCGCGAGGACCCGTGGCTGGAGTCCGTCCCGGTGACGCTGGACCGGGTCGTTCCCACGCCGGACGGCGAGTCATGGCAGCTGGCGGACGCCGACGGGGACACGGCGTTGCCGCTCACTCCCGCCGCGCGCTCCCGCCCGGGCCTGTGGCGGCTCGTCGCCCTGTCGGGCGGGGCCCCGGTCAGGGTCTTCGGTGAGTGCGGCCACCAGGGCTTCACGCCGCTGACGGCATGGCCCGATGGCCCGGGCGACGCGGTCGCGCTGTGCTGAGCCGGCGGCAGCGGCCCCGCTCGCTGCCCGTCGGCCCGCCCCACCCATCCCACGGCTCCACGCATCTTTCAGGCATCACGGGACAACCGGTAAGGGCGAGCCTTCAACTACCGGGCGCCCCGCGGAAAGGAAGCTCATGACCAGGACCTCCGCTCCTGTGGACGCGCCCGGCGCGGACGCCTGGGAGGGGCTCGTCACCACGGCGCTGCTGGGCACCGACCGGCGCACCCCGCCGGGTGCCGCACCGGGCCCGGACGCGCCTTTGGCCCTGCTGGACGCGGCAGCCGTGGAGACCGTACGGCGCCGGGCCGGTCTGCGCCCGGCGCGGGCGGCCGAGCGTGCGCAGGCGGCCCCTGAGGACGT
>NZ_WWIC01000143.1:0-18137 GCF_009872555.1 Streptomyces sp. SID5643 | reverse complement strand
CAGCTCATCAACGACATCCTCGACCTGTCGAAGGTCGAGGCCGGGAAGATGGACGTCACACCCGAGCGGGTGACGCTCCGTCAGCTCATCGAGTACGTCGAGGCCACCTTCCGGCCCATGACGACGCAGAAGAGCCTCGACTTCACCGTGACGACCGCTCCCGGCGCGCCCGCGGACGTGCTGACGGACGAGTCCCGGCTGCGGCAGGTGCTGCGCAACCTGCTGTCGAACGCCGTGAAGTTCACCGAGCAGGGCGGCGTGGAGCTGAGCATCGAACCCGCGTCGGACGACGAGGTGCCCGAGGGCGTGGTCCGGGGCGCCGCCGTGGTCGCCTTCCGCGTCAAGGACACCGGCATCGGCATTCCAGAGCAGCACCTGGAGACGATCTTCGGCGCGTTCCAGCAGGCGGACGGCACGACGAGCCGCAAGTACGGCGGCACCGGCCTCGGCCTGTCCATCACCCGCGAGATCGCCCAACTGCTGGGCGGTGCCGTGTCGGTGCACAGCACGCCCGGCCAGGGCAGCACGTTCACGCTCTTCCTGCCCGTGGCCCGCCCCGACTTCGAGGAACTGCTCACCCACGGCAGGCCCCTTGAGCGGGCCTCGGCCGAACCTCTGCCGCACGGACTGGCCGGTTCGGTGCCGCTGCCCCAGATCGGGCCCGGCCCGAGGCCCCGGCGCCTGCTCGTCGTGGAGGAGCGCTCGCGCGGTCTGCTGACCCTCGTCGCGGAGAGCGTGGTCGCCGATCTGACGCACGGCCGCACCGACGGTGCTCAGCGGCCCGCGGTCGACATCATCACGGCCGTCGGAGCGCAGGAGGCGGCCGGCGCGCTGGCGTCCGAGCCGTGTCACTGCGTCGTCCTGGAGCTGGGCATGCGCGACGACGAGGCGTCCCGCTTCCTCCAGGCCCTGGAGGGCGACTCGGCGCTGACGAGCGTTCCGGTGCTGGTGCACAGCAGCCACCCCGCGGACGGGCCCCTGGACGAGACGCTGCGCTCCCGCTCGGCGGGCGGTGCGCTGGAGCTGCTGTCCAGCCTCGACGAGCTGCGCGAGCGCATCGCCCTGCACCTGTCCGCCGAGGAGCCCGGCGACGTGCTCTCCCTCGTCCGCACCGAAGGGCCGCAGCATCTGACACCGCCCTCCGCCGACGACACGTCGGCCGGCCGCACCGTCCTCGTCGTCGACGACGACGCGCGCAACCTCTTCGCGCTGAGCGGGATCCTGGAGCTCCAGGGATTCCGCGTCCTGCACGCCGAGAACGGGCGCAGAGGCATCGAGACGCTGGTGAACAACCCGGACATCGCCCTCGTGCTGATGGACGTGATGATGCCCGAGATGGACGGCTACACCGCGACGGCCGAGATCCGGCGGATGCCGCAATACGCGGAGCTGCCCATCATCGCCGTCACGGCCAAGGCGATGCCGGGCGACCGGGACAAGAGCCTCGCCTCGGGTGCCAGCGACTACGTCACCAAGCCGGTCGACACGCGCGACCTCATGGCCTGCGTCCGCCGCTGGCTGCCCGCATGAGCGCCCCGGTGCCCGGCCCGCCGACCGGCGGACCGGGCACCATGCAGCGCCTGTCGTTCCGCGCCCGAGGGCACTCCAGCCGAGGAGCATCCACACCGTGAGCATGTCCGAGCAGCCGCGCGAACCGGGTCAAGGCGGTGAGCCGGAGCGCCACTCGGCGACCGGACCCGGGTCTGCCCCGCCGTCGGTGACGTCCGACGCCGTGCATTCGACCACCGACGGGGAGCCGAAGACCTCCGACGAGGAGGCGGAGACCTCCGGCGCGCAGTCCGGGACCTCCGGCGGCGACGCGGCGGCGCCCCACGAGAACGCGGCGGCGCCCGACGGGCGGCCGTGGGCTTCGCCGGGCCGGACACGGACCGCCGACGACCCGCCCGCCGACCTCGTCGAGAACCTGTCGTCCGCCTCCCCGGTGGGTCGGCTCGCCGCCACCGTGGAACGGCTCAGCCGGGAGGTCCGGGCCGCCCAGGCGGAGGCCGAGGGACGTGCCCTGGTCGAGCTCGCCAAGGGCGTCCTGGTCGAGCGGCTGAAGTGCGGACCGGCCCAAGCCGCGCGGCAGCTCGCCCAGTTGGCCGAGCAGGCTCAGGTCACCCCCCTGGAACTCGCCGTCGACGTCATCAACCAGGCCGCCCGGGACCGGATGTCCGAGGTGACGGACGCCTTCCTCGCCGCCACCCGGGGCGCCGACGCCGCCGAGACCGAATCGGCGGCCGTACGTCTGCGCGCGGCCGAGAGCGGCGTCCTGGCGGCGGGCGACGCCCAGGCCGTGGCGGACGCCCTGCTGGAGCAGGCGCTGCGCCCCCTCGGCGCGGCGGCCGTGGCCATCTGGGCCGTCGGCGCCGACGGATCGCTCACCCTCGCCGGCAGCGCCGGCTTCTCACCGGCCGAGGCCACGCGCTGGCGTTACGTTCCGCCGGACGTGGTGACCGTGGCGCGGCGGGGCCTCATCGAGCGCGAAGGCCAGTGGATCACCTCGCTCGGCGGGACCGGGCTGCCCAGCATCGGCCTGCACCACCATCCGGACGGCGGCCGGGCCGCCCTGCCCGCCGGCACCGGCGGCCGCATCCACGGCGTGCTGGAGATCGCCTGGCCGGATCCGCTCGCCCCCCAGCCCCCGCAGATCGTCCGCCAGGTGGAGGCGCTGGCCGAACTGTGCGCCCACACACTGGAGACGCACGCGCCCTCCCCGGGAGCGGCACACGAGCCCCGCGTCCTGCCGGACGCCGCCGAACTGATGGACCTGGCCGACGGACTGTACGACCCCGCCCTCGTCCTGGTGCCGCACCTCGACGGCGACGGACACCTGGTCGACTTCCGCATCCAGCACGTCAACAGCAGGTTCCTCGACCCGGCGGGCAGGCCACGGGCGGTCGTGAACGGCGCGCTGCTCCTGGAGGCCTATCCGATGGCCGCAGGAGACAGCGAGTTGTTCCAGCGCGTCGAGCGGGTCTACGCCACCGGTGAACCCTTCCGGGCCCGCCGCATGAACCTCACCGCCCTCGTCGACCAGGTCCCCCTCTCGGCGGTGGCCGACATCAGCATCAGCCGCCACGGCATGTCCGTGCTCCTCATCTGGCGCATCGAGGACGAGGCGGCGCGACTGGCCAGCCTGCTCCAGCACGCCCAGCGCCTCGGCCGCATCGGCGGCTTCGAGGAGAACGTGCTCACCGGGGAGATCACCTGGAACGGGCAGCTCTTCGACCTCTACGGACGCCCGCAGACGAGCACCCCGGTCCCCCTGGAGGAGCTGCCGGCCCACGCCCACCCGGACGACGGCGTCTCCATCCGCCGCTTCCTGCGCACGCTGCTGCACCAGCGGCGGCCGGCGGCCGCCGCGTTCCGGCTCCAGCGGCCGGACGGCGTGACCCGGCACATCCGGATCGTCGCCGAACCGGTGCTCGACACCGACGACCGGCTGCTCCTGGTGCGCGGCGCCTGCCAGGACATCTCGGCCCAGCACTGGACCGAAGTGGCGCTCGCCGCCACCCGTGACCAGCTGGCGCACACCGAGCAGCAGGCCACCGAACGCAACCGGCTGACCCTGCAGTTGCAGCACGCCATCATGCCCCCCACCCAGGCACCGTTGCAGGTGGCCGGGCTCCAGGTCGCCGTCCGCTACCGGCCGGCGGAGACCGAGCAGCTGGTGGGCGGCGACTGGTACGACGCCGTCGTCCTGCCGTCCGGCAAGGTGCTGCTGTGCGTGGGGGACGTGGCCGGGCACGGCATCGAGGCCGCCACCAGCATGGTCGTCCTGCGCAACGCCCTGCGCGGCCTCGCGGTGACCGGCGCCGGGCCGGGCCAGCTGCTGTCCTGGCTGAACATCGTGGCGCACCATCTGACGGGTGCCGTCACCGCGACCGCGGTGTGCGGACTGTACGACCCGGACACGCGGACACTGCGCTGGGCCAGGGCGGGACACCTCCCGCCTGTCCTGGTCCGGGACACCGATGCGGCCCCCCTGCCCCTGGTCAAGGGCCTGTTGCTGGGCGCCGTCCCCGAGGCCGTCTACGAGGAGACCGAGCTCCAGCTGGCCCCCGAAGACACCCTGCTGATGTACACGGACGGCCTGGTCGAGCGCCGGGACCGGCCCGTCGAGGAGTCCCTGACCCACCTCCTGACCACCGCCCGCACGGCCCCCAGCACACTCGACCAGCAACTGGACCGCCTCCTGACCTACAGCAAGTCGGACACCGACGACGACACGTGCATCGTGGGCATCCGCGTCGGGTGAGGGACGCGAGTCCCGCAGGAACGCAACGGCCCGGCTGTCACAGATCCGGGCCCCGCCCTGTCTACCGCGCCGACCGGGCCACGTTGATCGCCAGCCGGGTGGTGATCTTCGCGAGGAACGCGCCTTCGTCCAGCACCGTGCTCCGGTCGGCTCGCTGCCGGCGCACCCACACGTCCTGCACCACGTCCTCGGCCTCCGACACACTGCCCAGCACGCGGTAGGCGATGCCGAACAGCCGCGGACGCAGCTGCTCGAACGCGTCCGCCGCCGCGTTCAGCGCGTCGTCGGACAGGGGCGATCGCTGGTCCACGACGCCGGTGCCTCCCATGTCGGTGCCGTGGCTTGCGACAGTACGTCCTGGAGCACCGGCACACATCTCCTAGTCCGCGTAACGCGGCTCCCACTGGGCCCGGGCGACCGCCTCGCGCAGGTCCTCCTCCGTGGCCTGCGGGGCCACGCCGTCCTCGACGGCGGCCAGCGCCGCGGCCAGGGCGATCTCGCGGGCGGAGTCCCGCATCCCAGCCAGCGGCGGCAGCAGCGGCACGGGACCGTCGTCGCCGTCCGCCGCCCGCACGGCGCACTCGGCGACGGCCCGGGCGGCGGCCACGAGCATGCGGTTCGTGACCCGGGTGGCCCGGCTCGCGGTCACCGCGAGGCCCATGGCCGGGAAGACGTACACGTTGTTCGACTGCGCCACCGGCACCTGGTGCCCGTCGACCGTCAGCGGCGGGAAGGGCGAGCCGGTGGCGATCAGTGCCCGCCCGTCGGTCCAGCGGGTGAGGTCCGCGGGCTCGGCCTCGGAGTGCGAGGTGGGGTTGGAGAGCGGGAAGACCACGGGTCGTTCGCAGGTCGAGGCCATCTGCCGCACGATCTCCTCGGTGAACGCTCCGTGCGCCGTCGACAGCCCGATGAGCGCCGTCGGCTCCACGCGGCGCACCACCTCGGCGAGGTTAGTGCCGTCCCAGTCGGCCACGTCGCTGTCGTCACGCGCGAACACCCGTTGCTGCGGGGTCAGTCCGGAGCGGGAGGACACCAGCAGGCCGTCGACGTCGAGGATCCAGAACCGGGCCGTGGCCTCGTCCTCTGGCAGGCCCTCGTCGATCATGGCCGTACGGATCATGTCGGCGACGCCGATGGCGGCCGACCCCGCGCCCAGGATGACCACGCGCTGCTCGGGCAGCGGGGTGCCGGCCACGTTCGCCGCGGTGGACAGGGCGCCGAGCGTGACGGCGGCGGTGCCCTGGATGTCGTCGTTGAACGTGAGCAGCCGGTCGCGGTAGCGGGCGAGGATCGGGTGGGCGTGCGCGGTGGCGAAGTCCTCCCATTGAAGCAGTGTCCCGGGCAGCTCCGCCTCGACCGCCGAGACGAACGCCTCGATCATCTCGTCGTACTCGTCGCCGGTCAGCCTCCGCGCACGGCGGCCCAGGTAGCGGGGGTTGTCGAGCAGGGTCTCGTTGTCGGTGCCGACGTCCAGCAGGACCGGCAGGGTGCGGGCGGGATGGATGCCGCCGATGGCCGTGTAGAGGCTGAGCTTGCCGATCGGGATGCCCATGCCGCCGACGCCCTGATCGCCCAGGCCGAGGATGCGCTGCCCGTCGGTGACGACGATGACGTCCACGTCGTGGTCCCGGTGCGGGCGGTTGCGCAGGACGTCCCGGAAGCGGTGCCGGTCCTCCCAGGTCAGGAACAGGCCGCGCGGCCGCCGGTAGATCTCGCTGAACTTCTGGCAGGCCTCACCCACCGTCGGCGTGTAGACGACGGGCAGCAGCTCCTCCAGGTACTCGGTGACCAGGCGGTAGAAGAGGACCTCGTTGGTGTCCTGGAGCTGCCGCAGATAGATGTGCCGGTTGAGGGGCTTGTCGTAGCCGTGGAACGCCTCGTAGGCGCGGGCGACCTGCTCGTCCAGGCTCTCCACGGCGGGCGGCAGCAGCCCGTCGATCCCCAGCTCCTCGCGTTCGCGGCGGCTGAAGGCGGTGCCCCTGTTGACCAAGGGGTCGGCCAGGGTCGTCACGGCGGGGCTGGTGATGGGGCGGGGGCGATGTGTGGGCTGATCCATGCGGAACGCCTTCCCGTGACGCGCCGGTTCGTGCGGGTGACGTGTGCCATCCGGACGAACACCGGCTCCCCGGAAACGTCCCCGGGCCACCGATGAGTTCCGCGCCGCCGTCCGGTCCACCTCTCCGTAAGACCCACCGCGCCCCGACTTCCGCCAGGAGACAGCGACATGAGTGTGACGACACCTCAGACCCGGGCACCGCTGACCGAGTCCGGTTTTCTCTCCACCCGCCCCGTGTGGCTGGTCGGCCTTCTGGCCACCCTCGCCGGAGCCGTCGTGACGGAGGCGTTCGCGCTCGTCGCGCGGGCCGCCGGCGTCCCGATGGAGGCGGCCAGTCCCGGCGCGACCGAAGCCGCGGAGATCCCGGTCGGCGGCTTCTTCGGCGGGGTGCTGTTCTGGTCGGCCGCCGGAATCGTCCTCGCGGTCGTCCTCGCCCGCTGGGCCAAGCGGCCCGCCCGCACCTTCACGGTGACGACCGTCGCGCTCACCGCACTGTCCCTCGCCGGCCCGGCCGTCGCCCCGCACACCGCCACGTCCACCCAGATCGTCCTCGCCGCCTCCCATGTGGTCGCCGCCGCGGTCGTCGTTCCGCTGCTGGCGCGCAGGCTCGCCCACGTGCGGCGCTGAACACGCCCCGCCTCCCACCACACCACCGACACGGGCCCGTCTCGCCCCGGCGCTGACGGGCCCGTCGCTGTGCTCCCCTCCCGTGCCACCCCGCGGCGGCCCCCTGCCCACAGCCCCGAACGGCCCAACCCACTGCGCCGGAGGAGGCGACCGCGGATGACCGGTGTGACCGTGGTGGAAGGAATGCGCGTGCATACGGGGACGAGGAGGCGCGATGGCGGAGGCACTGGCCGATGGCGGCACGAGGAGCGCTGCCACGAGGGGCGGCGCAGGTCCGTCCCCGGGCGTCTTCGAGCAGCTCGGCGCCGTCGCCGACGCCGTCCTCTACGAGGGCTACCTCCTCTACCCCTACCGCCGCTCCTCCGCCAAGAACCGCGTCCGCTGGCAGTTCGGCGTGCTGTTCCCCCGGGACTGGGTGGAGGCGGACGGCCCCGTCACGCCCGGTGTCTCGGGCTCCGCCGACTCCTGGTACCAGCAGACCGAGTGCCTGCTGCGGGTGCGGCAGCCGGGCAGCGCCGGGGTACGGGTACGCGTGCGCTACCTCCACATGCAGCGCAAGCAGGTGCAGGAAGCAGGCCACCGCCCTGTCGAGTCGCTGCGCAGCGACGACGGCACGGTGCACCTGTCCTTTGACGAGGCCCTGCCGCGCGAGTGCGAGGTGGAGGTTCCGCTCGACGAACTCCTGCGGGGCGGACACACCTTCGCGGTGGGCGCCGCGGCAGGTGAGGACGTCGAGGCGCTGCCGGAGGGCGCCGGGCGGGTGGTGCGCACCCGCGAGGAGATCCGGGCCGAGACCACCGTCACCGCCGAACGGCTCTCCGACGACCTCTGCCGGATCCGCGTACGGACCGTCAACACCGCGCCCGCCCCGGGACCGCGCACGACGCGCGACGAGGCGCTGCGACGGGCCCTCATCGCCGCCCACACCCTCCTCGGCGGCGTCGGGGCGGAGTTCGTCTCGCTGATCGATCCTCCGGCCGGTCTGCACGTACCTGTGCGCGCGTGCCGCAACGAGTTCACCTTCCCCGTGCTCGGCGGCGAGTCCGGCGACACCGGCCCTGTCCTGCTGTCCGCGCCGATCATCCTGCCGGACCACCCCCAGGTCGCCCCCGAAAGCCCGGGCGACCTGCACGACGCCGCGGAGATCGACGAGATCCTCACCCTGCGCACGATGCTGCTGACCGACGAGGAGAAGCGCGAGGCGCGGGCCACCGACCCGCGGGCCGCGGCCATCCTCGACCGGGTCGACACCATGCCGCAGGAGGTCTTCGAACGGCTGCACGGCGCCGTCCGCTCCCTGACACCGGCCACCCCGACGGCGCCCGTGGACCGGCTCTCCGATGCTGCCGGTTCTCCGCCACCGGCCGCCGCTGCCGCGACGCCTGCCGACCGGCTGCCCGGCGCTGTGGGTTCTGCGGGGCCGGCCTCTCGTGCCACGGTGTCCGCCGACCGGCTGCCCGGCGCTGTGGGTTCTGCGGGACCGGCCTCTCCTGCCGCGACGCCTGCCGACCGGCTGTCCGGCGCTGTGGGTTCTGCGGGACCGGCCTCTCCTGCCGCGACGCCTGCCGACCGGCTGTCCGGCGCTGTGGGTTCTGCGGGGCCGGCCTCTCGTGCCACGGTGTCCGCCGACCGGCTGTCCGGCGCTGTCGGCCCTCCCGCGCCGGCCACCCCCACAGCACCTGTCGACCGTCCCGCCTGGTGGCAGGAGGGTGCCGACGACGGGCTCTCCCCGGCCCATGACACCGTGCTCGTCGACGGCGTCCCCCTCGGCGGCGGGAGCCGGGTACGGCTCCGCCCGCGAGGGCGCGGCGCCGACGCCCAGGACATGTTCCTGGCCGGACGCACCGCCGAAGTCGCCGCCGTCTTCCACGACGTGGACGGCAGCGTGCACCTCGCCGTCACCCTCGACGACGACCCGGCCGCCGAACTCAACAACTGGTACGGCCGCTTCCACTACTTCCGGCCCGACGAGCTCGAACCCCTCGGGCCCGCCGGACCGGACGAGCCGTCGGCACCGGCTCCCGCCGCAGCTCCGGCGCGGCACACGTCCGACTCCGAGACCCCCGCAGCGGAGGCCGAGTGACATGACCACCCACAGCAGCACCGAAGAAGTCAGCAAGGAACCCGAACGGTCCGAGGTCCGGCAGGGCATCGACGAGATCCACATCCTCTGGATCTCCGAGGGCATGAGCTGCGACGGTGACACCGTCTCGCTCACCGCCGCCGACCAGCCCTCCATCGAGGACCTGGTGCTCGGGCTGATCCCGGGCCTGCCGAAGGTGAACCTGGTCAACAAGGTGCTCTCGCCCAGTCTGGGCGGCGAGGACTTCCTCGCGCCCTACCGGGCGGCCGTACGCGGCGAACTGGGCCCGTTCATCCTCGTCATCGAGGGCTCGATCCCCAACCAGAACATCATCGAGGGCGACGGCTACTGGACGTCCTTCGGCAACGACCCGGAGACCGGCGAGCCGCAGACCCTCAACTGGTGGATCGACCAACTGGCCCCCAAGGCCTGGGCGGTGGTCGCCGCCGGCACCTGCGCCACCTTCGGCGGCATCCACGCCATGTCCGGCAACCCGACGGGCTGCATGGGCCTCGCCGACTACCTGGGCTGGGACTACACCTCCCAGGCGGGCCTGCCGGTCGTCAACGTGCCCGGCTGCCCGATCCAGCCCGAGAACTTCATGGAGACCCTGATCTGGGTCCTCTACCACGCGGCCGGCTCCGCACCCCCGCCGCCGCTGGACCACATGCTCCGCCCGCAGTGGCTGTTCGGGAAGACCGTCCACGAAGGCTGCGACCGCGGCTCGTACTACGAGCAGGCCAACTTCGCCAAGGACTACAACTCGCCCAAGTGCCTGGTCAAGACGGGCTGCTGGGGTCCCGTCGTCAACTGCAACGTGCCCAAGCGCGGCTGGATGGGCGGCATCGGCGGCTGCCCCAACGTCGGCGGCATCTGCATCGGCTGCACGATGCCCGGCTTCCCCGACGCGTTCATGCCGTTCATGGACGAGCCTCCGGGCAGCACCCTGTCGTCCCTCGCCGTCAAGCCGTACGGAGCCGTCATCCGCAGGCTGCGCGGCATGACCAACGAACTCGTCAACCACGAGCCGAAGTGGCGCCACAACAAGCGCAAGCTGACCAGCGGTTACGACCCCCGCTGGCGCCCCTGATGAAACCCGCCACCCCACCCACCACCGACAGCGAGGGGCAGTACCGCAGATGACCACCACCGAGGCCCGGCCCACGGACCGCAAGCCGCCACAGCTCGTGGACATGTCCTGGGACCCGATCACCCGGATCATCGGGAACCTGGGCATCTACACGAAGATCGACTTTGCCAACCGGGAAGTCGTCGAATGCCACAGCACCTCGTCGCTCTTCCGCGGCTACTCGGTGTTCATGAAGGGCAAGGACCCGCGCGACGCCGGGTTCATCACGTCCCGGATCTGCGGCATCTGCGGCGACAACCACACCACCTGCTCCGACTACGCCCAGCAGATGGCCTACGGCGTCAAGCCGCCCCCGCTGGCCGAGCACATCGTCAACCTCGGCGAGGCCGCCGAGTACATGTTCGACCACACGATCTTCCAGGACAACCTGGTCTTCGTGGACTTCTGCGAGGCCATGGTCAAGGCCACCAACCCCGGCGTCCTGGCCCGCGCCGAGCGCACCGATGCCCCCCGCGGCGACATCCACGGCTACCGCACGATCGCCGACATCATGAAGGCCTTCAACCCCTTCGAGGGCGAGGTCTACAAGGAGGCCCTGAAGGTCAGCCGGGTCACCCGCGAGATGTTCTGCCTGATGGAGGGACGGCACGTCCACCCCTCCACGCTGTACCCGGGCGGCGTCGGCACGATGCCGCAGCCGACCGTCTTCACCGACTACCTCAGCCGCCTCATGCGGGTCATCGACTTCGTGAAGAAGGCCGTCGCCATGAACGACGACGTCTTCGACTTCTTCTACGAGGCGCTGCCCGGCTACGAGGAGGTCGGCCGCCGCCGCACGCTGCTGGGCTGCTGGGGCGCCTTCCAGGACCCCAAGGTCGTCGACTACCGCTACGAGACCATGAACACCTGGGGCAAGGCGATGTACGTCACCCCGGGCATCATCGTCGACGGCGAACTGGTCACCAACAACCTCGTCGACATCAACCTCGGTCTGCGCATCATGCTCGGCAGCTCCTACTACGAGGACTGGGTCAACGAGCAGCCCTTCGTCACCCACGACCCGCTCGGCAACCCCGTCGACATGCGCCACCCGTGGAACCAGACGACCGTCCCGGTGCCGCAGAAGCGCGACTTCGACGACAAGTACAGCTGGGTGATGAGCCCCCGCTGGTTCGACCAGCGCACGGGCGACCACCTCGCCCTCGACACCGGCGGCGGCCCCCTGGCCCGCCTCTGGTCGACCGCCCTGAGCGGCCTGGTCGACACCCCGTACGTCAAGGCCACCGGCCACAGCGTGCGCATCTCCCTGCCCAAGGGCGAGTCCCTGCCGGAGACCACCCTGGAGTGGCGCATCCCGCAGTGGAGCAACACCATCGAACGCGACCGCGCCCGGCCGTACTTCGTCGCCTACGCGGCCGCCATGGCCCTGCAGTTCCTCGAAGAGGCCATGGGGATGGTCCGCGCCGGCGAGACCAAGGTGTTCGAGAACTACGAGGTGCCCGACGAGGCGATCGGCTGCGGCTTCCACGAGGCCGTGCGCGGCGTCCTCTCCCACCACCTGGTGATCAAGGACAAGAAGATCGCCAACTACCACCCGTACCCGCCCACCCCGTGGAACGCCAGCCCCCGCGACATGTACGGCACCCCCGGCCCGTACGAGGACGCCGTCCAGGGCCAGCCCATCTTCGAGGAGAACGGGCCGGACGACTTCAAGGGCGTGGACATCATGCGCACGGTCCGCAGCTTCGACCCCTGTCTGCCGTGCGGTGTGCACATGTACGTGGGCAAGGGCAAGACGCTGACCACCCTGCACTCGCCGACGTACGGGGCGAACCATGGCTGAGGCCACCGGCGCACGGCTCGCCGACCCGGACGTCGAGGCCCGCCTCGGCCGGCTCGACGAGCTGCTGGAAGGCCTCGAATCCGCCCCCGGCCCCACGACACGCTCCGCGACCGAGGCGGTGGCCCTGCTGACCGAGGTCTACGGCGAGGCCCTGGCGCGCGTCATGGACCACGCGGACGAGCGGGTGGCCGAGCGCCTCGCCGAGGACGAGCTGCTCGGGCACCTGCTGGTGCTGCACGACATCCACCCCGAGCCCGCCGAACGCCGGGCGGCCCGCGCGGTCGAACGGCTGCGGCCCGCCGTCCGGGAACGCGGCGGTGACGTGGAGTGGGCCGGGGTGGAGGGACAGGTCGCCCGCGTCCGTCTGACCTCGGGCGGCGGCGGATGCGGGTCCGGCTGCGGCGGCGGAGGCGACGAGGTCACCGACGCGGTCCGTGCGGCGGTGCTCGCCGCGGCGCCCGAGCTGACGGCGGTGGAGCCCCTGACCGAGACGGCCCCCGCCTTCGTCCCGCTGACCACGCTGACGCACCGGGGCGCACCGTGACCACCGACGGGGCACTGGCCCGCCTCATCCGCTCCTCGGCCGACCGCACGGCGGCGGCCCGGACGGAGGTCTGCGACCTGTGCGCCGCCCCGGTCGCCGACGAACACGCCCACCTGTACGACACCGGGCAGCAGGAGGTGCGCTGCGCCTGCGGCCCCTGCTCGGTGCTGTTCGCCGACGCGGCGGCGGGAGACGGCCAGTACCGGCTCGTGCCCCGGCGCCGGCTCCGGCTGCCCAAGGTCGACACGGCCCTCCTGGGCGTGCCCGTCGGCCTGGTCTTCTTCGTGCCCCGGGCGGACGGCACCGTCACCGCCGAGGGCCCGAGCCCCGCGGGAGCCATGCGGTGGGAGGTGGACACGGCGGCCTGGCAGGAGCTGGCCGGGACGTGTCCGCAGCTCGCCACCGTGGAACCCGAGGTGGAGGCCCTCCTGGTGAACACCGTCCATGGCCTCGACGAGCACTGGATCGTGCCGGTCGACGACTGCTACCGGATGGTCGCCGTCGTACGCCGGGAGTGGCGCGGCCTGTCCGGCGGAGGCCGGATCTGGCCGGCCGTCGAGCAGTTCTTCGAGGACCTCACCGAGCGGCCATAGCCACGCACTCCGCAGGTCGGAGGCGAGGAAGGAGAACAACCCATGGGCAACATCAGAGTGGGCCGGCCCCAGGCGAAGCCCGACACGCCCCGGCACATCACCGGCATGCACCAGGGCAACAAGGGCCCGCGCGAGCAGCAGAAGGGACACCACGAGGACGGCACCGCCGACGCGCGCCGCTCCACGGGGATCCACTGGAAGCGGCATGACGCCCTCGCGGAGACCATGCCGAACATCTCGCCTGGATGAACACCGTGATGAGAACGAGCAGGGAGTCACTGCGATGAAACGAGTACGCAGACCCGTCGCGCGCAGGCGGGGCGCAATGAGCGGACAGCGGGTGCTGAAGGCCGAGGCCGCCCTGGTGGGCGGCATGGCCCTGGCCCTGCTCGCCTGGGAGTGGCCCAGCCTGAGGCGCGAGGTGCGGCTCTGGCGGATGGCCGGCGGATTCCGCGCCGGCCACCGCTACCCGTGAGCCGGCCGTGCACGAACTGTCGATCGCGACCGCGATCATCGAGCGGGCCGACGAACTGGCCCGGGCGGACGGGACGGACGCCGTCTCGACGGTGACCGTCCGGGTCGGCGAACTGGCGGGCGTCGTCCCCGACGCCCTCGACTTCGCCTTCGAGGTGGCCCGCGACGGCACCGCCCTCGCCGGGGCCCGGCTCGTCGTCGAGCAGATCCCCGCGCAGGCCTGGTGCGGCCCGTGCGCCGAGGAGTTTCCGGTGGGCATGCCCCCGTTCTTCTGGTGCCCGCGCTGCGACCGGCCCTCCAGCGACCTGCGCAGCGGCCGGGAACTGGAGATCGCCGGTATCGAACCGGTACCGGCCTAGACAGGGAAGGGCCCCGCCGAACCACCGGCGGGGCCCTTCGTCCCTCTGCGGGGTCAGCAGATGCGCGGCAGCTGCTCCCCGAGCGGCAGGTCCACCACCCGCGTCCCGCCGAGCCCGGTGGCGACCACCACCATCCCCGGGTGCTCGGCGACGCACTCGCCGATCCGCGTCGCCCCGGCACCCTGCGGATGGGCCCGCATCACCGCCAGAACCTCCTCCGCCTCCGACGGCGGCACGAAGGCGACCAGCCGCCCCTCGTTGGCCACGTAGAGCGGGTCGAGCCCGAGGAACCCGCAGGCGTTCGCCACCGCGTCCGGCACCGGGATCGCCCGCTCCTGAAGCCGGACACCGGTCCCGGAGGCCCGTGCGATCTCGTTGAGGGACGCGCCCAGGCCGCCCCGGGTGGGGTCGCGCAACACGTGCACGTCCGGGGTGACGGCCAGCATCGCCGCCACCAGGCCCGCCAGCGGCGCGGTGTCGCTGGCCACCTCCACCCCGAACTCCAGCCCCTCCCGGACGCTCATGATCGCCACGCCGTGCAGCCCGATCGGGCCGCTGACGATCACCGCGTCGCCGGGCCGGGCCCGTTGCGGCCGGATGTCCACCCCGGCGGGCACCAGCCCCACTCCGGCGGTGGTGACGTACACGCCGTCGCCGTGCCCGGACTCCACCACCTTGGTGTCACCCGTCGCGATCGTGACCCCGGCGGCCTCAGCCGCCGCCCCCATCGAGCGCGCGATCCGCTCGACGACCGTCAGCTCCACGCCCTCCTCCAGGACGAAGGCCGCCGAGAGGTACGCGGGCACGGCGCCGCTCATCGCGAGGTCGTTGACGGTGCCGTTGACCGCGAGGTCGCCCAGGCAGCCGCCCGGGAAGAACAGCGGCCGGACCACGTAGGAGTCCGTGGAGAAGGCCAGCCGCGCGCCGCCCAGTTCGAGGACGGCGGAGTCGGCGAGCCCGGCCAGGACGGCGTTGCCGTAGGCAGGGGTGAAGATCTGCTCCATCAGCTCGGCCGACAGCGCGCCCCCGCCGCCGTGCCCCATGACCACGACCCCTTGGTCGCGCAACGGGGCGGGGCAGGTCCAGTTGGCCGGGTCGACCACATCGGCTCGTCGCTCAGACAACGGGAGCCACCCCTTCCCGCTGCTGCGCCGGGGCGTTCATCCGGCGGTACAGGTAGTAGGCCGCGCAGGCGCCCTCGCTGGAGACCATGGTCGCGCCGAGCGGGGTGCGCGGGGTGCAGGTGGTGCCGAACGCGCCGCACTCGGTCGGCTTGATCAGGCCCTGTAGCACCTCGCCGGCCCGGCACTCGGCGGGCTCCTCGGTACGGATCCCGCTCACGTCGAAGCGGTGCTCCGCGTCGTACGCGCGGAAGGCGTCGGTCAGCCGCCAGCCGCTGGCCGGGATCGGCCCGATGCCGCGCCAGTTCCGGTCGGTGACCTCGAAGACCTCCTCGATCATGCGCACCGCGGCCGGGTTGCCCTCCTCGCGCACGGCACGCGGGTAGGCGTTCTCCACCCGGTGCTCACCGCACTCCAGCTGGCGTACCGCCCGGCGGATGCCCTCCAGGATGTCCAGCGGCTCGAAGCCGGTCACCACCATCGGCACCCGGAACCGCTCGGCCAGCCCCGGGTACTCGGCCATCCCCATCACGCTGCACACGTGCCCGGCGGCCAGGAAGCCCTGCACCCGACACTCGGGCGCCGTCATGATCGCCTCGACGGCCGGGGGGACCCGCACGTGCGACACCAGCAGGCTGAAGTTGGACAGGCCCAGCCGGCGCGCCTGGTGCACGGCCATCGCGTTGGCCGGGGCGGTGGTCTCGAAACCGATCGCGAAGAACACCACCTCCCGGTCCGGGTTGGCGCGGGCCAGCTCCAGGGCGTCGAGCGGCGAGTACACCACCCGTACGTCGCCGCCCTCGCCCTTGACCCGGAACAGGTCACGGTCGGTGCCCGGCACCCGGAGCATGTCGCCGAAGGAGCAGAAGATCACCCCGGGTCGCGAGGCGATCTCCAGCGCCTTGTCGATGACCTCCAGCGGCGTGACACAGACCGGACAGCCCGGCCCGTGAATCAACTCCACCTGCTCGGGCAGGAGTTGGTCGATGCCGTGCCGGATGATCGAGTGCGTCTGCCCGCCGCACACCTCCATCAGGGCCCAGGGCCGGGTGGCGGTGGCGCGGATCTCGTCCAGCAGCCGCCGCGCCAGCTGGGGGTCGTTGAACTCGTCGATGTACTTCACGCCGTACCCGCCTCCTTCGACGCCTGCTCCCAGGCGTCCCCGAACTCCTCCTCCAGCAGCCCCAGTTCCTCGAACAGCTTCAGGGAGGCCAGGGCCGACTCCTCGTCCAGGCGCTGGAGCGCGAAGCCGACGTGCACGATGACGTACTCACCCACCTTCACGTCGGAGACGTACTCCAGGCACGCCTGCTTCTGCACGCCGCCGAAGTCGATCAGCCCGGTGAGCGGATCGGCACTGTCGTCGATGGACACGACCTTGCCGGGCACTGCCAAACACATGGGTCACTCCTCCTGTCGTAGGTGCGCCGCGACCACCAGCTGGCCGAGGGCCAGCCCGCCGTCGTTGGGCGGGACCTCGCCGTGCCGGAGCACCGCGAAGCCGTCTTCGGCCAGCAGCCGCGCGCACTCCTCCTCCAGCAGCGCGTTGGCGAACACCCCGCCGCTGAGGGCGACGGTGGCCAGGCCGGTCTCCTGACGCGCTTGCCGGCAGACCTCTGCCACCGCCCGCGCCACGCCTCGGTGGAAGCGGGCCGCGAGCACGGCGGCCGGGGTCCCGCGCCGCAGATCGGCGACCAGGGCGCCGAGCACGGGCGCGGGGTCGAGTCCGCCGGCGAAGGCGTACGCGGCCGTGTCGGCGCCCCACGCCGAAGCGGCCGCCGCCTCCAGCTCCAGCGCGGCCTGCGCCTCGTACCCCGCGCGATGGCACACGCCGGCCAGCGACGACACGGCGTCGAAGAGGCGGCCCATGCTGGAGGTCGGCACACAGGCCACACCGCTCGTCAACTGCCTTTGGAGCAGGTCCTGTTCGTCCGGTGCGCACGCGGTCACGCACGGCAGGTCCCCGTCCCACGGCAGCCCCGCCGCCCACAGCCGGGCGAGGGCCAGCCGGCAGGGGTTGGCGACGCCCGCGTCACCGCCGGGCAGGGGGGCGGGGGAGAGGCGGGCGTAGCGCCGGAAGCCGGTGTAGCCGGCGAGGAGGACCTCTCCGCCCCAGACGGTGCCGTCGTCGCCATAGCCCGTGCCGTCGAAGGCGACACCGATCACCTGGGTGGTGCCGTCGAGGCCGTGCTCGGCCATCGCGGAGGCGACGTGCGCGTGGTGGTGCTGCACCAGCACGGGTGCACGTCCGGCCAGCCGGGCGGCCCACCGCGTCGAGTGGTACCCGGGGTGCCGGTCCGCCGCGACCAGTTCGGGGCTCACTCCGGTCAGGCCCCGCAGCCGCGCGTCCGCCCGCCGGGCCGCCTCCAGGGTGGCCAGATCGCCCATGTCGCCGATGTGCGGCCCGAACCAGGCCTGGTCGCCCGCGCCGAGGCACAGCGCGTTCTTGAGGTCGCCGCCCACGGCGAGGGCGGGCCGCACCGGGACCGGCAGTCGCAGCGGGCGGGGCACGAACCCCCGGGACCGGCGCAGCACCTGCTCGGTCCCGTCGGGCCGCACCCGCAGCAGGGAGTCGTCGCAGGGCGAGGCGATGGGCCGGTCATGGGCGAGCCAGGCGTCGGCGAGACCGGCGAGCCGCGTCAGCGCCTCGTCGTCGTCCGTGACGATCGGCTCCCCGGAGCGGTTGCCGCTCGTCATGACCAGCAGGCGCGGGCCGGGCGGGTCGCCGGGCAGGCCGAACAGCAGGGTGTGCACGGGTGTGTAGGGCAGCAGCACGCCGAGGTGCGGGCTGCCGGGGCAGACACCGGGCGCGAGACCGTTCGCCTCCGGGCGCCGGCGCAGCAGGACGATGGGGCGCCGGGGGCTGGTGAGGGCGGCCAGTTCGGACGGGCAGACCTCGGCGATCCGGCGTACGTCGTCGAGGTCCGCGCACATCACCGCGAACGGTTTGCCGCCGCGTGCCTTGCGGGAGCGCAGGGTGTCGACGGCCCGGGCGTCGGTGGCGTCACAGGCCAGGTGGTAGCCGCCGAGGCCCTTCACGGCGACGATCCGCCCGGCCGCCAGCAGCGCCCGCGCCGCTGACAGGG
>NZ_WWIC01000142.1:0-14104 GCF_009872555.1 Streptomyces sp. SID5643 | reverse complement strand
CCCCACCCCCGCCCTCTCGCCCCCCGGCCGCTCGGGCGGTGACGGGGAGACCCGGGAGCTGCCCGTGGTGCCGGGGGCGGGTGGCAGGGGCGGTGCCGGGCGTCGGGCCCGGCCCAAACCCGCTGTCCGGCGGTCGCGTCGCCTGGCGGTCGCCGTCGGGGCCGTGGGGGCCGTGTCGGCGGCCGTCATCGTCGCCGGGTTCTCCTTCTCCGGTGCGCCTTCCGACGGGACGCGAGGCGGCGAAGGGGGCCGCACGGATCCGACGGCGGGGGAGCCGTCGGCGGTGTCGCCGACGGACACCGGCCCGGCGGCAGGCACCGACGCCCCGCTCGCGGGCCGGCCGGGGCAGTCTGACGGGTCGTCCGGTGCCGCGTCCGTGAGCCCGTCGCCCGCGGCGAGCAGGGACCCCTCCGCGTCCGCCCCGGACGGCGCGCGACCCCCGGCCGTCGCCGCCACGACCACCGCTCCAGTGGCATCCGACCCCAGCCCCACCCCCACGGCCTCGGCCCCCGGCAGGCCCGACGGGAAACCCGGGCGCGGTCCCGGCGGCACCAAGGGACCCAAGTGACAGGCCGGTAAGGGCGGTTGAGTAGGGTCGGACAGGACGCCGGAATTCCGGTTGTGGAACAGGTTCTTGTGCCGCCCTCTCGCGACGATCACAATGCACATGACAACAGTGCAGGCGGCCGGAGGATTTCCGGTCGCCTCCGTCGCAAGAGGGGACCCCCCATGAGAAAACCTCTCGCCGCCGCGTTCTGCGCCCTGGCGATAGCCGGGGCCGGCGCGGCCCCCGCGGCCGCTGCCGACGCCGCCCCCACGGGCGTCGGCAAGACCGCGGACACGGGCTCGGCCACCTCCGCCGTCTCCGGCGTGGTCACGTCCGTGGAGCAGACGCTGTCCGGCCTCCGCGGTCCGCAGACCAAGGCCGTGAACTTCGCCGGCACCGTCGCGCTCAGCAACTGCTCCGGCTCGGTCGTCCGCATGCCGGACGCCGAGGACAACGACCCGGCGCTCGTGATGACCAACGGCCACTGCCTGGAGTCCGGGTTCCCCGGCCCCGGCGAGGTCCTCGTCGACAAGGCGTCCAGCCGCACCTTCAGCCTGCTCAACGCCTCCGGCTCGCGCGTCGCCACCCTGCGCGCCGCCAAGCTGGCCTACGGCACGATGACCGACTCGGACGTCGCGCTGTACCAGCTCACCACCACGTACGGGCAGATCAAGAGCTCGTACAACATCAACGCGCTGACGCTGAGCGACAGTCACCCGGTCGCCGGCACCGCCATCGGCATTCCTTCCGGCTACTGGAAGCGCATCTACAGCTGCAACATCGACGGGTTCGTGCCCACCCTGAAGGAGGGCGACTGGACCTGGAAGGACTCGGTCCGCTACACCTCCGCCTGCAACACCATCGGCGGCACGTCCGGCTCGCCCGTCGTCGACCAGGCCACCAACAGGGTCGTCGCCGTCAACAACACCGGCAACATGGACGGTGAGCGCTGCACGGTGAACAACCCCTGTGAGGTCGACGCGAACGGCACCGTGACCGTCCGCAAGGGCATCAACTACGCCCAGCAGACCTACGGGATCCCGGCCTGCTTCGGGATCGACAGCAAGCTCGACCTGAGCGCGAGCGGCTGCACGCTGCCCAAGCCGTAAGGCAGGGTGCCGGCCGGGCGGTCACGCGGGAGGAGTCCTGCGGACCGCCCGGCCGGCCAGCACGTCCGTGCGCCGGCCGTCCTCGATCACGAACCGGCCGTCGACCAGGACGTGGGGGATGCCCGTCGGGAGCGTGCGCGGCCGCGCGAAGGTGGCGCCCGCCGCCACCGTCGCCGGGTCGAACAGCACCAGGTCGGCCACGTATCCCTCGCGGACCAGCCCCCGGTCCGGCAGCCTCAGCCGCGCGGCCGGACGCGACGTCAGGTGCGCGACGCACTCCTCCAGCGACAGCACCCCCAACTCCCTGACGTAGTGCCCCAGGTAGTGCGGGAAGGTGCCGTAGGCGCGCGGGTGAGGCTTGGCGCCCTGGAGGATGCCGTCCGAGCCGCCGGTGTGCACCCGGTGGCGCATGATCTCCCGGACGTTCTCCTCGTGGCCCACATGCTGGAGGATCGTCGGGGCCAGCCGGTCGGCCAGCAGCAGCCCGCGCGCGGTCTCCCAGGGAGCCTCGCCCCGCCGGTCCGCCGACTCCTGGACCGTCCGGCCGACGAAATCGGCCAGGGCCGGGTCACCCACGCCGCAAATCTCGATCGTGTCCCACTCGACGGGTACGCCGTGGCAGCCGTCCGAGCCGGTGACCTCCAGGTGGTGGCGGACGCGTTCCGCGGTGCCGGGGTCCGCCAGCCGCCTGAGGGTCTCCTCCGGGCCGCCCTCGCTCGCCCAGCTCGGCAGCACGGCCGCCAGCGTGGTGCAGCCCGGGGCGTACGGATACGTGTCGAGGCTGATGTCGGACCCGGCCGCGAGCGCCTCGTCCAGCAGGGCCAGCAGTTCCGGCGCCCGCCCCCTGTTCACGCCGAAGTTCATCGTGGCGTGCGCGAGATGGAGGGAGCAGCCGGCCTCCCGGGCCAGCGCCACCATCTCCTCGTACGCCTGGAGCGCCCCGGCGCCGTACGAGCGGTGGTGCGGGCAGTAGTAGCCGCCGTACGACGCCACCACCCGGCACAGTTCGGTCAGTTCGGCGTCCTGGGCGTACATGCCCGGGGTGTAGGTCAGCCCCGACGACATGCCGACGGCGCCCTGCTCCATGCCCTCGGCCACCACCTGCCGCATCCGCTCCAGCTCCTGCGGTGTGGCCGCACGGTCCTCCCAGCCGACGGCCAGCGCCCGGACCGTGCCCTGCGGAATCAGGTAGGCCGCGTTCACCGCGATCCCGCGGTCCAGCCGGTCCAGGTACTCGCCGACCGACCGCCAGTCGAAGTCGATGTCGTCACCCGGGCCGTTCCACCCGGCGATCGCCTGCCGCACCTCGCCGAGCGTGCGGTCGTCGACCGGCGCGTAGGACAGGCCGTCCTGACCGATCACCTCCAGGGTGACGCCTTGCGCGGCCTTGGCGCTGTGGTCGGGGTCGCGCAGCAGCGCCAGGTCGCTGTGGGCGTGCATGTCGACGAAACCGGGGGAGAGGACCAGGCCCTCGGCGTCCAGCTCCCGGCGCGCCTTCGGCCGCTGGCAGCCGGCCGCCGCGGCCTCCTTGACGATTCCCACGATCCGGCCGCCGTCGACCACGACATCGGCCCGGTAGGAGTCGGAGCCGGAGCCGTCGACGACGTCGGCGTCCCGGATGACGAGTTCTTCCATCGCTGACGGCCTCCTAGAAGAACGTGCGGACGTAGTCGACGACCGTGCCGTCGGCCTCGGCGACGGGGATCAGCTGCCACTTGTCGAAGGAGGTGCACGGGTGGGACAGCCCGAGCCCGACCCAGTCGCCGACCGCCAGATCCGCCTCCGGCGTGGTGGCGAGCCAGGCGTGCTGGTCGGACAGGGCCGTCACGGACACCCCGGTGGCCGGGCGCTCGGCGCCGTCCCGGCGGATCACCTGCGCGAAGGGCAGGTCGAGGTCGTAGGCCGCGTCCCGCTTGCCCGCGTTGACGAAGGCCTGCTCGGCCGACGGCCGTGACACCACCTGCGTCCACAGCCGAAACGCCGGCTCCAGCGCGCCCTCCTCGGGAACCCGGTTGAACGGGGTCAGCTTGCGGTAGTGGCCGTCGTCGTGCGAGACGTACGCGCCCGAGCGCAGCAACTTCAGTACGGGAAGGGACAGTTCGGGGATCTCGGCGAAGACCTCGGCGACCGCGTCGAACCAGGCGCTGCCGCCCGCGCTGACGATGATCCGGTCCAGCCCGGCGAACCGCCCGGCGCGGTCGAAGCCGGCGGCGAGCGCGACCAGCCGCCGCAGCCACGCGGTCACCCGCTCGGTGTCGGGTTTCGGCACCTCGCCCTCGTAGCCCGCGACGCCGACCAGCCGCAGCGTCCGGGTGGCGGCCACGGCGTCCGCGACCGCCGCGCACTCCGCCTCCGTCCGCACCCCGGTCCGGGTGCCCTCCCCGGTGGCGAGCTCGACCACGACGTCCACCGGGCGCATGGCCCCCCGCAGGGCGGCGTCCATCAGCTCGACCCCGCGCACCGAGTCGACGTAGCAGACCAGCTCGAAATCCGGGTCGGCGTCCAGCTCGGCCGCGATCCAGCGCAGGGCCGCCGCGTCGACCAGCTCGTTGGCGAGGAACACGCGCCGCGTCCCGAAGGCCCGCGCCACCCGCACCTGGTGCGGCACGGCCAGCGTGATGCCCCACGCCCCGTGCGCGATCTGCCGCTGGAACAGCTGCGGTGCCATCGAGGTCTTGCCGTGCGGCGCGAAGGCCAGCCCGTGCCGGGCCGCGTACGTCTCCATCAGCTTCAGGTTGTGCTCCAGGCGCTCGGCGGACAGCGCGAGCACGGGGGTGGCGAAGCCACCGGTGAACAGGTTGCGGCGCTGCGCGGCCAGCTCGCCGACCGTCAGTCCGTCGGCGTCCGGCGGGAGGCCCTTGAAGCGGTGGTCGACGCGCTCGGCGGCGAGCCGGGCAAGGGGCTCGGCGGCGGTGTCGGCTGTCATGGACCCTCCTGATCAGGGATGTTGCAGCGATTGCAACCTTCATTGCGCATATCGCTCAACGCTGTCTAACATCTCGGCCACCGCCGGTCAATGGAACCGCCACCCACCGAAGCCGCCGAGGAGCTACGAGCATCGTGACCCCCACCGGACCCTGCAACGCCCCCGACGTCGTGGACGTCGTCGCGCTCGGCGAGTCCATGGTCACGTTCCTGCCCTCCCGGCCGGGACGTCTCGCCGACGTGCCGTCGTTCGAGCGGGGAATCGGCGGGGCCGAGTCGAACGTGGCGTGCGTGCTGGCGGCGGCGGGGCACTCCACGCGGTGGGTCAGCGCGGTCGGCGCCGACGGCTTCGGGGACCACCTCGTCGAGGAGATCGGCTCCTACGGCGTCGACGTCGCCTCCGTGCGCCGCGATCCGACGCGTCCGACCGGCATCTACTTCCGCACGGCGGGGGACCGGGCCGGCGACACCCACGAGGTGGCCTACTACCGGGCCGGGTCGGCCGCCTCGGCGATGTCCGCCGGCACGGTGGATGCGGCGGCGGTGCGCTCCGGGCGCGTGCTGCACCTCTCCGGGATCACCGCCGCGCTGTCCCCGGACTGCCTCGGCCTGATGCGCGAGCTGACCGCCCGCCGCCCCGGCCGGCCGCTGGTCTCCTTCGACGTCAACCACCGTCCCGGCCTGTGGCGCGACACGGACGCCCCGGCGGTGCTGCGCGACCTCGCCCGGGGCGCGGACCTGGTGTTCGTCGGGCAGGACGAGGCCTGGGGAGCGCACCGCCCCGAAGCCGTCCGCGCCGCCCTCCCCGAACCCGAGGTGCTGGTCGTCAAGCAGGGCGCCGCCGGAGCCACCGTCTTCGAGCGCCGTGACGTCACCTTCGTCCCGGCTCCCCGGGTCGACGTCGTCGCCGCCGTCGGTGCCGGAGACGCCTTCGCCGCCGGGTTCCTCTCCGCCACCCTGCGCGCCCTGCCCGTGCGGGACCGGCTGCGGCACGGGCACCTCATGGCCGCCGCCGCGCTGACCGTGCCCGGCGACCTCGCCGCACCGCCCGCCCGGGACCATGCCGACCGGCTCGTCGCCCTGGACGACGCGGCATGGGGGAGACTGCGACTCGGCCCGGGCTGGACCGAGGAGTCACAGCGGGCCGACGAGGAGGTACGTACGCCATGAGCCAGACCGTCGACCGTGCGCTCAGCATCCTGCCGCTGCTCGCCGAGGGCCCTGCCGACCTGGGGCAGGTCGCCGACCGCCTCGGCGTCCACAAGTCCACGGCGCTGCGCCTGCTGCGCACCCTGCACGAGCACGGGCTCGTCTACCGCCAGTCCGACCAGCGCTACCGCCTCGGCGCCCGGCTCTTCGCCCTGGCCCAGGAGGCGATGGAGAACCTCGACGTCCGTGAGATCGCCCACCCCCACCTGGTCCGCCTCAACGAGGACTGCGGGCACACCGTGCACCTCGCCGTGTACGAGGAGAACGAGGTCCTGTACATCGACAAGGTCGAGAGCCGCTACCCCGTGCGGATGTACTCCCGCATCGGCAAGCCCGTCGCCATCACCGTCGCCGCGGTCGCCAAACTGCTGCTGGCCGACCTGCCCGAGCACGAGCGGCGGGCGGTCGCGGAGAAGCTCGACTACCCCGCCTACACGCCCCGTTCGACACCCAACGCCGGCGCGTTCCTGCGCGAGCTGGAGAAGGTGCGCGAGCAGGGCTGGGCCACCGACCTCGGTGGCCACGAGGAGTCCATCAACTGCGTCGCGGCGCCCGTTCGCGGCGCCGACGGCCGGGTCGTCGCCGCGATGTCGGTCTCCGCGCCGAACGTCGTCGTCACCGCCGACGAACTCCTCACCCTCCTGCCGCTGGTGCGCCGTACGGCGGACGCCATCAGCGGGGAGTACTCCGGCAGAACACCAGTGAAGGGCACCGTATGACGGACAAGATCGCGCTCACCCCGAAGACCCACACCACCCCGCCGGCGAAGTTCTCGCACGGTGTGAGGAAGGGCAACATCCTCCAGGTCGCCGGCCAGGTCGGCTTCCTGCCCGCCGAGGAGGGCAGGGCGCCCACCCCCGCCGGACCGACCCTGCGCGAGCAGACCCTCCAGACCCTGGCCAACGTCAAGGCCATCCTTCAGGAGGGCGGGGCCTCCTGGGACGACGTGATGATGATCCGCGTCTACCTGACGGACGTGGCCCACTTCGCCGAGATGAACGAGATCTACAACGCGTACTTCGAGGAGCAGGGCCTGACCCAGCCGCCCGCCGCGCGCACGACCGTCTACGTCGGTCTCCCCGCGGGCCTGCTCGTCGAGATCGACGCGCTCGCCGTCCTCGGCTGACCCACACCCACCGGCCTTTTCGAGGCGCGGCGCCGTTCGATGCGCCGCGCCGCGCTCCCCCCTACCCAGAAGCTGCATGCATTTACGCAGAGGACCCCCGAATGTCCCATCCGCTCGCCGCGTCCGCCCCCGCCGAGACCCCGCCCCACACCGGAGGACTGCTCCTCCTCGTCGACGGCACCGCCGGACTCCTGCTCACCGCGGCGCTCGGCATCGCGCTGCTGCTCTTCCTCATCATCAGGGTGAGACTCCAGCCGTTCGTCGCCCTGCTCGCGGTCTCCATAGCCGTCGGCCTCGCCGCCGGACTGTCGGTCACCGAACTCTTCGGCACGGTCCAGAAGTCGGACGCCGTCTCCACCATCGAGTCCGGCATGGGCGGCATCCTCGGCCACGTCGCCATCATCATCGGCCTGGGCACCATGCTCGGCGCGATCCTCGAAGTCAGCGGCGGCGCCGAGGTGCTGGCGAGGCGTCTGCTCGGACTGTTCGGCGAGAGGCGCGCCCCGCTCGCCATGGGTCTGACCGGCCTGATCTTCGGCATCCCGGTCTTCTTCGACGTCGGCATCTTCGTCCTGGCCCCGATCGTCTACGCCGCCGCCAAACGCTCGGGCAAGTCGATCCTGCTCTACTGCCTGCCGCTGCTCGCGGGCCTGTCGGTCACCCACGCGTTCCTGCCGCCGCACCCCGGCCCGGTCGCCGCCGCCGGTCTCCTCCACGTCGACCTCGGCTGGGTCATCCTCATGGGCGTCGTCTGCGGTCTGCCGGCCGTGGTGGCGGCGTGGGCCTACTCGGCGTGGATTGGCCGCCGCATCTTCGTCGCCGTGCCGCAGGACATGGTCGAGGCGGCGGAGGAGGCCAGGCAGGCCGTCGTCGACGAGCAGCGGGCCGCGGGTGTCGCGCCCAGCGAGCAGCCGGTGGCCCTCGGCACGGTCCTCGCCATCATCGGCACCCCGCTGGTGCTCATCCTCGCGGCGACCTTCTCCTCGATCGCCCTGGACCCCTCCACGCCGCGCTCGGTGATCGAGTTCTTCGGCAACCCCTTCGTGGCGCTGACGATCGCGCTGTTCCTCGCGTACTACCTGCTGGGCATCCGCCGCGGCTGGTCCCGCAAGTCCCTGGAGACGGTGTCCACGGCGTCCCTGAAGCCGGTCGGCAACATCCTGCTCGTGGTCGGCGCGGGCGGTGTCTTCGGCGCGGTCCTCAAGGCCAGCGGCGTCGCCCAGGCCCTCTCGGACACGTTCAACGACGTGGGCCTGCCGGTGCTCGTGCTCTCCTACCTGATCTCGGTGGTCCTGCGGGTCGCCCAGGGCTCGGCGACGGTCGCCATCGTCACCACCGCCGGCATCGTCGCCCCGCTGCTCTCCCAGGGCGACCACTCCCAGGCCTTCGTCGCCCTGGTCATCATGGCCATCTCGGCCGGCTCCATCTTCGCTTCGCACGTCAACGACGGCGGCTTCTGGATGGTCGCCAAGTACTTCGGCATCAGCGAACGGGACACCCTCAAGACCTGGACGGTGCTGGAGAGTGTGCTGTCGGTGGCGGGGTTCGCGGTGGCGGCGGTATTGAGCCTGTTCGTGTAGGCGTCTGATAACGAAGTCGGGGTCGACTGTGTGCCGCACAGGTTTCTCGACCATACTTCTGGGCTGTGGAGCAGCGCATAGGTTCGAGCAGCCAGCCCCTGGAAGGCGCCGGATTCGACCCGGCCTTCATCCCCGGGCTCACGTCACCCGCGTCCGGACGGACGGAGGAGGACGGGCCGGAGAAGGAGCCTGAGGTCGCGGACGCCGAGGAGGCCGAAGAGCCCGCCGCCGAGTCGGAGGAGCCGGCCGAGGCGTCCCCCTCCGAGCCGGAGGAGGACGCCGAAGCCGACCCCGACGGCCCCGTCTTCGAGGTGTCCGACCGCCGGGCGAGGCTGGTCGCCGACCACAGAGGCGTTCGCATGTCCCTGGACGACCAGGAGTGCGAGTTCCGCTGGGACGAGATCGGCGCGGTCGAGACGGAGACCGCCCGCTTCGGCAAGCGGTACACCGTCACCGTCCACACCCCTGACCGGCGCTGGTACCCGATCGAGATCGAGGCGCCGGCCAGGAGCCACTTCCAGGAGTGGGACGCCCGGTTGGACGCGGTCCTGGACGCCTACTTCGAGGAAGAGGACGAGGAGAAGGAAGAGCAGTCCGCGGGCTAACCGCAGTACTGCGCTTCCTTTCCGATCGACCGGTACATACAGTCCGCGTTCTCCAGCAGTTGCAGCACCGCGTCGCGGTTACGGGAGGTCTCCCGCTCGATCACCTCGTCGGGCGGGTAGAACCCACCCCCGCCGGAGCGGGGGTACATCTCGAAGGTGTAGCCGAAGATCTTGTGCGCACCCCAGAGGTAGTCGTCGATCGACCCGTCCGTGATGTACAGGTCGCTGGACTGCTCCGCCGTGTACCCGTTGCTCGCGGCCATCTTCTGGCCGACCGTCTTGAACGCCGCGTGGTCGTCGGCGGTCATCCCGGTCGTCGTGTCGGAGTACGTGTAGCCGAACGGCCACAGCACCAGCTCGCTGTAGGTGTGGAAGTCCACGCCCGCCCTGATCTGCTGCTTGCCGCCCACGACCCGGCTGCGCACGAAGTCGGCCACGACCTTCACCTCGGGCGCGGACTCCGCCGAGGTTCCCCGGTAGGTGTCCGAGGACGTCGAGCCCGAGGAGCCGCCGCAGCAGCCCCAGCGGTAGTTCCAGTTGCGGTTCAGGTCCGTCCCGACGTACGAGGAACCGGAGTTGGGCTGCCGGTTCTTGCGCCACGAGCGGTACGAGCCGGTGGCGATGTCGTACTCGCCGCCGTCCGGGTTGATGTCCGGCACGATCCAGATCTCGCGGTTGTTCACCATGTTCGTGACCCGTGAGTCGGAGCCGTAGTCGGAGGTCAGCTCGCGCAGCAGGTAGAGCGCCATCTCGACGGTCAGGTGCTCGCGGGCGTGCTGGTGGTGCGTGAACAGCACCTCGGGCTCGGACTCGTCGGCGCTGACGTTGTCGCTGATCTTGATGGCGACGATGTTCCGGCCCTGGTAGGACTTGCCGATCACGCGCTGGCTCGCGATGGACGGGTTGGCCGAGACGATCGTGTTGATCTCGTCCGTCATCTCGGCGTAGTTGTGGTACTTCGAGTCGGCCGACGGGAAGTCGAGGAGCCGGACGTCGTCCTCGCCGGCGGACCGGTCGGGTACCGCGCCGAGCGGGGTGACCTCGTAGCCCAGCGCGCGGAGCTTCTTGATCTGGCCGGCGCGGCCGGAGACCACGACGCCGTGTCCGTGGACCTCGTCCACGGTCACGCCCGCCCGCTGAAGTGCCGTGCGGTCGTCGGCTGTCGAGTGCAGGTGGATCTCGTACTGCCGGACGTCGTCGGCCGAGGCGGCCGGCTTGCGGGCGCTGTCGGCGGTGGCGTCGCCCGTGGTCGCGGACAGGGGCGCCGCGAGGGCGAGGGCGAGGAGGCCGGCCAGGGCGGCGGTGCGTCTGCCGGTGCGGGCACCGGAGCCTCGTATGCGAAGTCGCATGAAGTCTCCTTGTGGGAGGTGGGGTTGTTCCGTGCGACGTACGTGGTGCGGGTGGCGCATATCGTTCTGCCTATGGCATGAGCAGGTCAAGGCTGAAAGTGGCCGCGCAGTGTACGCGTGCGGCACCGCGGTCGAGGTGTCCCGGCGGAAGTACACCCACAGGTGTGGCCCTGGCGTGCATATATGTACGCACCGGGAGAGGGTGGGGGTCCGCGCAAGGGGAGCCGGAGTGTCCGGCATCCCCGGACCCCCACCCCCCCCGAAGGACTGGCTGATCATGGGCGGATCAGCGCCACGACGGGACCATCACCTGCCGGCCGAGACGACCAGCTTCGTCGACCGGCGTGGCGAACTGAACCAGGGCCGCGAACTGCTGGCCCGCGCACGGCTGGTGACGCTGACCGGACCGGGCGGAGTCGGCAAGACCCGGCTCGCCGCCCGCATCGCGGCCCGGGTGCAGCGCGCCTTCCCGGACGGCGTGCGCTTCGTGCATCTGTCCGGAGTGCACGACCCGGCTCTCGTCCCGCTCGCCGCCGCCGACGCGCTGGGCCTCCACGACCGCTCCGCCCAGCCGCCCCTGGACGCCCTCGTCGAACAGGTGCGGGACCGGCGGCTGCTCCTCGTCGTCGACAACTGCGAGCACCTGGCGGGCGCGTGCGCGCGACTGGCCGCGGCCCTGCTGCACGGCACCGAGGGCGTCCGGATCCTCGCCACCAGCCGGCACCGGCTCGGCCTCACCGAGGAGCACCTCATGGAGGTACGGCCGCTGCCGGTGCCCGACCCGGACGGCGACCTGTCCGCCGCCCAGGGCTACCCGGCCCTGACGCTCTTCGCCGACCGGGCCGCCGCCGTCGTCCCCGGCTTCCGCCTCACCCCCGCCAACCGCGCCTCCGTCGCCCGGCTGTGCCACCGCCTGGACGGCCTGCCCCTCGCCATCGAACTCGCCGCCGTCCGCATGCGCGTTCTCGACGTCGACCAGCTCCTGGACCGCCTCGACGACCGCTACCGCTTCCTCACCACCGGCAGCCCCGCGGCCCTGCCCCGCCACCAGACCTTGCGGGCGGCGGTCGCCTGGAGTCACGACCTGTGCACCCTCCCCGAGCAGACCGTGTGGGCCCGGCTGTCGGTCCTGGCGGGCAGCTTCGACCTGGAGACGGCGGAAGCGGTCTGCGCGGACACCGGCCCGGAGACCGTCGCCCGGCCTCCGGCAGCCGGGGGCCGTCCCGCCACGCTCCCGCCCGCGGCGGCCCTGCCCGCGCTGCCGGCCCAGCCCTCGGACGGGTCCGGCACAGGTGTCCGTGCCGGGGAGCGCACGGGCGCAGGTGCCCGGGCCGGCGACGGCTCCGGTGCGGGCGGCTGGTTCGGGGACGGGTCCGGTGCCGGCCGCTGGTTCGGGGACGGGTCCGGTGCGGGCGGCGGTCTGTCCGGCGGCCCCGTCACGCGCGTCCGGCCCGCGGACGGCTCCGGTGCAGGCGCCCAGCCCACCGGCGGCCCCGGAACACACCTGCGGCCCAGGGCGGCTCCCGCCGGGGCCACCAGCACCCTGCTCCCACCCCCGGGCCTGCGTACCGACGATGTCCTCGAAGCCGTCGCCGGGCTCGTGGACAAGTCCGTACTCTGCCGGGAGACCGGACCCGGCGGCGTGCGGTACCGGCTGCTCGACACCCTGCGGCAGTACGGACTCGAGCAGTTGCGGCGGAACGCCGGGCAGGAGGCGGCCACCCGGCGGCGGCAGCGCGACTGGATGGTGCGGCGGGCCGAGCAGTACGAGCGCGGCTGGTTCGGCCCCGGACAGCCGGAGACCGCCGCCCTGCTGCGCGCCGACCGGGACAATCTGCGCGCCGCCCTCGACTTCAGCCTCACCGCCCCCGGCGAGGCCCTCGCCGGCCTGCGCCTGGCCGGCACCCTCTGGTTCCACTGGCACGCCTGCGGCGCCTCCCGCGAAGGCCTGTACTGGCTCGACCGGGCCCTGGCCGCCGCCCCCGGACCGACCCGGGAACGGGCCCGCGGCCTCTGGGTGGCCGGCCTGCTGGCCGCAGCCACCCGGGACTTCCCCCGGGGCCGCCGCCACGCCGCCGACGCCCTCGCTCTCGCCCAGGCCCTCGGCGACACCGCCGAGGCCGCGCACGCCGAGTACGTGATCGGCGTCATCCGGCTGTTCGGCGACGACCTGCCCGGAGCGCTGCGGCACTTCGAAGCAACCGTCGCCCGCGGCCCCGTGCCCGGCCAGCACCTCAGCCTCGTCGGTCTCGACCAGGTCGAACTCGCCTGCGCGCTCGGCTTCCTGGGCGAGGCCGAGCGGGCCGTCGAGGTGTGCGAGCAGGCCCTGCGGCTGTGCGAGCGGCACGGCGAGCAGTGGGTCCGCTCCTACGTGCTGCGCATGCTCGCCCTCGCCCACACCGTCCTCGGCGACTGGCCCCGGGCGCAGCGGCACGCCCGCGAGGCGCTGCGGCTGAAACTCGCCGTCCACGACGTCATCGGCCTCGCCCTCACCTTCGACCTGCTCGCGTCGATCGCGGCCCGGCGCGGCGCCCCCGAGGACGCCGCGCTGCTCCTGGGCGGTGCCGACCGCGTCTGGGCCGACATCGACACCGGCCGCTGGGGCTCCCACACCCTCAACTCCGTACGCCGGGACAGCGAGGAGCGGGCGGTCCTGGCCCTCGGGCGCGAGGTGTTCGAACGGGCCCACCGGCGGGGCGGGGCGCTCGGTCTGCGGGAGCTGGCCGGGCACGTGCTCCAGGAGCCGGGCCGCCCGCCCGGCGCGGAGGCCGCCGACCCGCCGCCGCACGAGGACACCGCGGTCCCGCTGACCCGCCGCGAGACCGAGGTCGCCCGGCTCGTCGCCGAGGGGCTCGCCAACCAGCAGATCGCCGACCGCCTGGTGATCGCCCGCCGCACCGCCGAAGGCCATGTGGAACGCATCCTCGGCAAGCTCGGCTTCAGCAACCGCAGCCAGATCGCGGCCTGGATGACGGCCCAGCGCTGACGACCCCGCCACCGCACCCACCCACCCGAGGGGATCACATGACCAACGGACACCTCAGCCCGTTCGACCACCGCATGGCCGTCTTCGACTCCGACGACGCATTCGTCGCCGCCGCCCTGCCCTTCCTCGGCGAAGCCCTCGGCACCTTTGGCGAACCGCCGCCGGTGGCCGTCGCCGCCCCGCGCAACCTGGACCTCCTGCGGGACGCTCTCGGCACCGACGCGAAGGACGTCACCTGCATCCCGCACACCGACTGGTACACCGGCTCCGCCGCCAACGCCGTGGCGCAGGCCGCCGCGTACCTGAACGCGCACGCCGGACCCGGTGGCCGCATCCGTCTCGTCATGGAGCCGGACTGGAGCGGCCGGGCCGGCCGCTCGGCCCGGGAGACCACCGAGTGGATCCGCTACGAGGCCTTCGCCAACCTCCTCTTCGCCCCCATGGCCACGACCGCCCTGTGCGCCTACGACACCCGCACCGCCGGGCCCGCCGTCATCGCCGCGGCCCGCCGCACCCACCCCGACACCGAGGTGTACGAGGACCCGCTGCGCCTCGCGGCCGAACTCGACGCCGTGCCGCTGCCGCTGCCCCCGGCCGGGGCGCGGCCCCTCGCGGAGCCGCACGCCGCGGCCGTGCAGAGCTGGGCGGTGGGCCGGGGCCTGCCCGCC